>NZ_JALQCK010000019.1:0-171327 GCF_030464835.1 Paraburkholderia sp. WS6 | reverse complement strand
CCCGCTGCGCGGTTACTATCCGGGCCCGGGCGCGGCAACGACAGCGCCCAACAAGATCCTATGTACAGGAGGGGTCGACGAACTGATACGTAAAATCAACGTGTCGAGTCCTGTTCAAAGGAGAGAGCATCATGCGCACCGATCAGACGTTCACGACGGGTGGTGAAGAGGTGGTGCTGGCGGTCTCACTCGAGCTCGCCGCGGCAAAGTGGAAGGTCGCGCTGCACGATGGCCGGCGCGAGCAGCCGGCCGTACACACGGTGGCGCAACCGCAAGCCGCCGCCCGCCTGCAGGCCGTGCTGGATTTGATCGGCCGGTACAAGGACAAGTGGTCGCTGCCCGCGGGCGTGCGGGTCGTCGTGAGCTACGAAGCCGGCCAGGACGGGTTCTGGATCTGTCGCGCGCTGCATGCGCACGCCATCGAGTGTTATGTGGTCGATCCGGCGAGCATTCCGGTTGAACGTCACAAGCGGCGCGCGAAGACCGACCGGCTTGATGCGATCAAGCTGGTAATCAACCTGCGCGCATGGCTGCGCGGCGAGCGCGACCGCATGCACGTGGTTCACGTGCCGTCGCCGCAGGACGAGGCGTCGCGCCAGCTGATGCGCGATCGCGGCCAGTTGCAGAAGGAGGTGCTGCAGCATCGCGACCGGATGCGCAAACTGCTGGTCACACTGGGTTGCTGGGATGAGGTCGATCACAAACACTTCGCCGACCGGCTCGCTCGTGACGAGGTGAGGTGCCACGACGGCACGCCGCTGCCGCCCGAATTGCGCGAGCGGCTGCTACGCGAGTGTGAACGGCTGGCGCTGGTCAGGCAGCAACTCGCGGCGCTGGAGAAGACGCGACAGGCGAGTGTGCCGGCACCCGCGCGCCAGCGAAGCGATGACCTGGCGCGCCTGAAGGGGATTGGCGAAGTGGGTGCGTCGCGCCTCGCGCTCGAGCTGTTCTGGAGGGAGTTCGACAACCGGCGTCAGGTCGGTTCGTGCACCGGCCTCGTCCCGCAACCCTACGACAGCGGCGAGAGCCACACCGATCAGGGCATCAGCAAGCAGGGCAACCGGCGCGTTAGGTCACTGCTGGTCGAGATGGCGTGGTGCTGGCTGCGCTACCAGCCCGGCAGTGCGCTGACACAGTGGTTCAACCGGCGCACGCAGGGCACGGGACCGAATCGGCGGGCGCGGCGCATCGCCATCGTCGCGGTAGCGCGGCGCCTCGCGATAGCGCTGTGGCGCTATCTGAAGGACGGGATGATCCCTGAAGGAGCGCAGTTGAAGTCGGCGTAAGGCCCCCCAAAGGTTTGGCAGGCAGAAGGTAACGGTAGGTTAGGCAACTATGCAGCACATACGGTCTGGAGTGAACATGCCCGCTAAACGGCCGGGTTGCTAATGCAACCGATTCTCAAGATGGGGCGTGTTCCCGGTAGGTGATTCCGGCGTAACGCGCATACTGGATGAGGCTGGCCTGGTGCCGGCGGATAGAAGGCGGTGAGACACTGGAGTCTCACGGGCGCGACCATCGGCTTCAGACCACAATGGATCGCAGCAATGGTTGACGGCGGTCCCGGGAACAGGCAGCCGCCCTTGCCCCCCGCTACGGCGCTTCCGAACTGGACCCGCCCGAAGGACCTGGTCGATGATTCGTGAGTCAGGTCGTGAAAGGCCTTGACAACTTCCTGCTCATAGAAGGCCGTTTATAGGTGTGCAGTCTGTCTCGCCGCTCAATGCTGGCTGGGTCCCTGACAACTTCGGAGTCCAATCGATGGATGAATGAAAACCGAGCTTGCTAAAAAGGGGAAGTCCTTATAGGTGAGCGGCCGCTCTTTTTGCGAGGTTGGGACATTCGGAGAAGCATCCGGCCGTGCTGCTGAAGATCTACATCTACGGCTATCTGAACCGGGTTCAGTCGAGCCGCCGCCTGGAACGCGAATGCCAACGCAATGTTGAATTGATGTGGCTCACCGGCCGTCTTGCGCCGGACTTCAAGACCATAGCTGACTTCCGCTGTGACAACGGCACCGGCATCCGCAACGTATGTCGCCGCTTCGTCTGCTGCGATGATTGGGAGCGAATGAGTTTGTTGAGTTCGGCTCCTGACTTCGGGTCTTGACTTCGTTGGCGCACTCGCTCAGTTGGTTCCCTTACTTGGATTCCTGTGCCTCATTCTTGATCGCCTGGCCTCCCTTCGAAATGTCCTGGCCTGCGCCCGCCATCGTGTTGCAGCCGCCGAGAACTACGGTACCAGCAATCAGCATCCATGCAATCAATCGAATCATTATCTTCCCCTTGTTCAAATCAGGATCGGACCAGATTAATTTTAGACGATTTTGCCGTCGGCGCTGCCTGTTTCGCCTGTTGGCATCGCTTGACGCGGCATCCGGTGAAGTTCGTTAAGTCTGCTAGGGGTTCCCTTTGATTATGCGTTTTACGGGAGTAGCACGATCTTGGTCTCATGCCGATGCGCTCGTGGAAACCGGCGTTTTGCCCTGTTCCCTTCATTTCGGAAAACGTGGCGTTACCCGTCGATTGGTACGTCGAACCGCGTCCGACAACCTGGGCATTTGAATGGCTCGAAGTTACCTTGCGCCGGCAATGCTGCGAGCGGCTGCTCCTCGCCGGCGAGGTAGCAGACTGGGCATGGAAACGCTTCGTGCGATCGAAGTCGGTGCCACCGATCGATAAACCGCTGAATATCGATAGGCTGGGTGCCGTTCGCTTCGAGGTGGTCGAGAAGCACGTGGAACAGAGCGGGGCTTTGCATTGAGACCTCTGCGGCAATTTCCAGCCATCGTAGCATCCGCCGCCCATGCGCGGCCCGCGCTCAAGCAGTTCCGCGCGCAAGCCACCGTGGATGTTCAGTGCTAGTGTAGTGGTGGGGATTTTTCCCAGTCACCGGGAGAACGCGATGCCGTCAGACCCCGCCACAAAATCCGCCGAGCCACCTTCGCCGCGAGACAAGCCGCTTCCTGCCGCGGCGCCGCAGGCCGAGTCATCTGCACGGGACGCAGATAAAGACGAGCCGGTACCGCATGAGCGCCCGCCAGTCCGATCAGACGACAACTGACTTTCCGCCGCGCCCTCGGTTTAACGGAAGGGTTCGTGTGTGCGGAGGTCAGAGGTCTCTCGACAGGTAGTAGCTACGCACCAGTGAAATCTGAGAGCGACTCGACTGCCTATCTCGGCCGGACTCTCGAAGGTCCGTTCTGCTCAGTTAGCTGCCCTTGCCCTGCTCGAGGGACGCTGCGGCGGTTTCGTCCATGACGTTGGTCACGCGCTGCACCGATTGCGTGTTCTCATCCATCGCAGCGCCGGACGCTTGACGAGCTCGGCGCCAGCTCGCACGCCCCCCTCGAAGTCCTGGATAGTCAGTGTTGTCGCCTCCTCCGGAGCGTCGGCGGCGAAATGGCATTTCGGTCGCGCGGAAGATCTACTGATCGATCTTTCGTGTGACGCTCGATTGCGGTTCGCTGTATGCCAACCTCCTTCGCCTCTGTGCAAACATTTGTGCGCGCTGGAACAAGTATGCGGAATTTCGTCTATCTACCCTTGCGCTGGTGCGATGCAACAAGGCGTACATGGTGTGGGCCATTGCCATCTGCCGCTCAGGGAGTTCCGGGATGTATATCAATCTTGTCGATCACGGGCATGGAGTGCTGCGCGCAGGCGCTCTTGCCCGCCGCTGGCGCGAGCTGGTTCTTGGCGCCGTCAGTCTGCTGGCGCTGCTGATCTCGAGTCACGCACAGGCTGCCGCGCCGGCGCCTGCCGAATGCGCGGCGCTGCAGGCGAAATACCCGCAATTCAAGGGCAAGACACTAATCAACGCGATCAACCCACACACGCCGGGCTATGAAGCGCTGGACCCGAACGACCCGAGTAAATACATCGGCTTCGACATCGACCTCGGCGAAGCGATCGGCAACTGTCTTGGCTTCAAGATGGCGTACAAGCCTGTCTCGTTCGCGGCGCTGCTGACCACGCTGCAAAGCGGCCAGGCCGACATCGTAATCTCCGACATCTATGCGACCGAAGAGCGCGCGAAGGCGGCGGACTTCATCACCTATTCGAAAGTGTTCGACGGCGTGCTCGTCGCGAAGGGAAATCCGAAGAAGATCAGCGGCATCAACCCGACAATGTGCGGCACGACTGCCGCAGAGAACACCGGCTACGTTGAAGTGCCGCTGATCCAGAATCTTGCGCCGGCCTGCAAGGCGGCGAACAAGTCGGAAGCGGCCGTGCAGCTGTATGACAACAACGCGAACGCGATCCAGGCGATTCTCTCGGGCCGCGCCGACACGTACATCAACGATGTGAACACGGTGGACCAGGCGGTCAAGGCGTATCCGAACCAACTCGAAAAGGCTAGTGCAGTGACACTGCCGTATTCGATCGGTATCGGCGTTCCGAAAACTAATCCGGCAATGCGCGCAGCCGTGATGGCAGCGCTTGTCGCGATCCAGAAGGCCGGCATCCAGACTGACTTGCTGAAGAAGTGGTCGCTCGGTGTTGAAAACCTCGAAACCCCCAAGCTGATTGCCTCGAACTGATGAATCTGTTTCTGCACTATCTCGGTCTGCCGTATCTGCTGAGCGGCATCGGTTTTACGATCGCAGTCACGGCCCTCGGGCTCGCGGGCGGTCTGATCGTGGGACTGGTGCTCGCGAGCATGCAACTGAGCAAGGTGGGGCCGCTCGCCGCGATCGCGCGCGGCTACACAGTGATTTTTCGCGGCACGCCGCTGATTCTGCAACTCGTGTTCGCGTACGACGCGCTGCCGCACATCGGGCTGAAGTTGAGCGCGATGGGCGCAGCGGGTCTCGCGCTCGCGGCGAACGAGGGGCCGTTCATCGCGGAGATCCTGCGCGCTGGCGTGCTCGGCATCGACCGCGGGCAACTGCTCGCGGGGCAGGCGCTCGGCATGACGCCGACCGTGCTGCTGCGCCGTGTGATCGCGCCGCAGGCCATCCGCACGATGATCCCGGCGCTCGGGAACGAGTCGGTCAGCGCGTTGAAAAACTCGTCGCTGGCCTCCGTGATCGCGGTCGACGAACTGACCTTGCGCAGCACCCAGCTCGCGTCGTCGACGTTCGATTTCTTTTCGATCTTCTTCGCGTCCGGGCTGATGTATCTCGTGCTGACAGGCGTGATCGCCGCGATCCAGTTGTTCGCCGAAACCGCGCTCGATCTCGATCGTAGCCCGTCCGGGCGCTTCGCACGGCTGCTGCCGTGGCGCCGCGCCGGGATTGCGGCGAACTCGACCGGCGCGGCCCCGACGTTACCCGTCGATGCGCCGTTCGGACCGACGCCGTCGCCCATGCCCAACGCGGATGACCTTCACGCAGAGCGCGCGCAGCGCTACACGGCGCTCCAAAAGCAGAGCGCGACCGTGCAGGTGAAGGGTCTGCGCAAGCGTTACGGCGGGCAGACGGTACTCGACGGTTTCGACCTCACAGTCCGCTTCGGCGAGGTTATTGCGCTGCTCGGGCCAAGCGGATCGGGCAAAAGCACGCTGCTGCGCTGTATCAATCACCTGGAGCAGTGGGATTCGGGGGAAATCCGCATCGCCGGCAAGCGCCTCGGTTTTCGGGTCGATGGTCAGCAGATGACCCAGGGCGATATCGCCAACGAGCGTGCGAGTGCCGGTGTCGGCATGGTGTTCCAGCATTTCAACCTGTTCAGTCATCTGACGGCGTGCGAGAACATCGCGGGGCCGTTGCGCTGGGTGCACGGCATGGCGCCCGCCGATGCCGAGCGCCGCGCGCGCGAACTGCTCGAACGCGTCGGCCTCAGTCATCGCGCCGATGCGTTGCCGCGCCATCTGTCCGGTGGCCAACAGCAGCGCGTCGCGATCGCCCGCGCGCTTGCGCCCAATCCTCGCGTGCTGCTGCTCGACGAACCGACGTCCGCGCTCGACCCCGAACTCGTCGGCGAAGTACTCGACGTAATCCAGCGGCTCGTGAACGAAGGCGGTCTGACGATGATCATCTCAACGCACCAGTTACGCTTCGCCGATCAGGTCGCGGATCGCGTCGTGTTCATGAGCGGCGGCGCGGTGGTCGAACAGGGGCCTGCGCACGAAGTGCTCACACACCCTCGCCATCCTTTGACGGCGCGATTCTTGAGCGTGATGGGCGCCGACGACCGACTCAAAGTCGCGTCGTGACGGCACGCGCCATTCAGCATCGCCCGGCCCTTTGCGCCCGGCGCCTTACGAGGTTCGAACAAACATGAAGCACCATACTCTCCCCGTGTCGCCCGAAACGGTTCATTGGGGTTACTTCAGCAAAAAAGTCGAGCCGGCGTTGACGGTGCGCTCCGGCGACCGGATCACGATCGAGACGCTGACACACCATGCAAACGACGATCACGAACGCATGGTCGCGGGCGACCCCGGCGCCGAAAGCATCTTTCACTGGACCCGGGAGCACAAGGCCATGCCGCGCCGCGGCGCGGGCCCAACCGACGGACCCTTTACGCTAGGTTCGGGCGAAGGTGTCGGCGTGCATCTGCTGACCGGGCCGGTCGCGATTGAAGGGGCCGAGCCCGGCGACGTGCTCGAAGTGCGGATTCTCGACGTACGGCCGAGGCCGAGCTGCAATGCGTGTTATCGCGGCCGTTGTTTCGGTTCGAACGTCGCCGCATCCTGGGGCTTCCACTATCGCGATCTGATCGAGGAGCCGAAGCCGCGTGAAGTCGTGACGATCTTCGAGCTCGATACCTCCGGCGAGCCGTTCGCACGTGCGGTCTACAACTACGTGTGGACGCCGCAGACCGATCCGGACGGCGTCGTTCATGCGATGATCGATTATCCGGGCGTGAAGGTCGATCATTCGCTGGTTCGCAAGCGAGAGAACATCCTGTCGAACGTGAAGGTGCCGGCCAGGCTGCATTTCGGCACGATGGGGCTGGCGCCGACGGAGGCCGACTACGTCAGCTCCAATCCACCCAGCTACACCGGCGGCAATATCGACGACTGGCGTGTCGGCAAGGGGGCGCGGATGTATTACCCGGTCGCCGTCGAAGGCGCATTCTTTTCGGTCGGCGATCCGCATGCGGCTCAGGGCGACAGCGAGCTCGGCGGTACCGCGATCGAGACCTCGTTGACGGGGGACTTCGAATTCGTGCTGCACAAAAAGAACGACCTGGGCGGCACGATCCTCGAAGGCCTCACGCACCCGATGCTGGAAACCGACGACCAATGGTCGGTGTACGGCTTCACCTTCCCGAACTACCTGGCGGCACTCGGCCCGGCCGGACAGATCGAGGTGGCGCAGCACTCCAGCCTCGACAAGGCGATGCGCGACGCGTTTCGCAAGCTGCGCCGCTTCCTGATGACCGTACACAGGCTGAGCGAGGACGAGGCCATCGCGCTGATGTCGGTCGCCGCGGATTTCGGCGTCACGCAAGTCGTCGACGGCAACTGGGGCGTACATGGCTCGATTCGCAAGAATGTCTTCGTCGACGGCGCGGGGGACTGAGCGTTCCCGTGTGGGCCGCGAGGCGATGCGGAGCCCACAAGGGCTGGCGTGCCGGATGCATCGGTACGGTGCATATGCGCGCTGCTGGTGCGGTCTCGCGCACGACTGTGGCGGCCTCGCGCGCGCTGCCGCTCAGGGCCGGCCGGGCATCATCGATGCAGTCGACGTGCGATGGCGCGAATATTGCTCTTCTGCGATGACCCGTCCGGCTCCCCGAATCCATCCAAGGGTAGCGGGCGCCCTGCGACGCGCTCGCGCCGCAGGCATCGGCCCTGGAGTCCACTTGGATCTGCTGCGCTTTACTACCGAATCCTATCCGGAAGTCGAACGGCTGCGCGCCTGGCGGGAAGCGCTCGACAGGATGGGATGGCGTAGCGGCGCGATACCTCCGGCACGAGCGTTGCACGGGACGATCCAGACGCAGCGGTCGGTCGGGGGCTTCGATCTGAGCCTGCTGGCGTCCGTTGCGCAGACGCTCGAGCCGAATGCTGCCGGCGGCGACAGCGTGCTGATCATGCTGCACCTTGACGGCGTGGCGACGCTGCTCGCCGACGGCCGACGCCAGCCCCTGACGTTGAACGACCTCGTCTATCTGCCGTCACGCGAGGGTTGCTCGCTGGTTTTCGCCACGGATTTCCGCGCCTTTGTCGTGCGTATACCGCGTGCGGCGATCAGAGGGCGGCTGCTTGCGCCGTCGTCGATGTGTGCCGGGCGGATCGCCGGAGATGCCGGCATCGGACATGTGTTTTCCGGTTTTCTGGCGTCGCTGGCGGAAAGCGTGGACACGTTGTCGGCCAACGAGTTGCGTCCGCTTGAACTCGCGCTGATTGAGTTCCTGGTAGCGATTCTCGTAGTGCATCAGCGCGAAACGCCGATCAGCGGGCTGACATCGTCGCAGGCGGCCATCTTCTCGCGCGTTTGCCGCAGTATCGATGAGCGGCTCAGCGACCCGAAAATCAGTCTCGCGCTTCTCGCCACAGAAGAGCGCGTCTCGCAGCGCTACCTGCAAAAGCTGTTCGAAACCGCTGGCCAGAGCTTCTCCACCTATTTGCGGCTGCGCCGCCTCGAACGTTGCAGGGCCGAACTAGTCGATCCGCTACACGAAAAGATGTCGATCTCGGATATCTGCTTCCGTTGGGGTTTCAACGATCCCGCGCATTTCAGCCGTGCGTTTCGCGACCAGTATCACACCTCGCCGCGTGCCTTCCGTAACGAAGCGAGCCTGGATCTGGCCCGGCATCTGGTGCAGCGCATTTCGCGCGGACTGCCGTTCAACACGGAAGCGCTGCTGCTCCATGCGCAAGCCGCGGCGCAGGCCAGCGCGCAAGCGCGGCCGCGGGAAGCAACGCTCGACGATGCGGGTACGGTCGTGGCCAGCCCCACCGTCGAGACGCGGACCGAGTCCACAAGGGGCGTCGCCCGCCGGCCGGGCAAGCCGCGCCACCACCTGTTGCGTGCGACGGCAAACACGGTGCACTGGGGCTATTTTTCGCACGACCTGAAGCCGGTGCTCGAAGTCGACAGCGGCGATACCGTGACGATAGAGACGCTGACGCAGCATGCATCGGACGACTGGGCGCGCATGGTTGCCGGTGACCCAGGCGCCGAAAGCGTGTTCCACTGGACCGCAGAGCGCAAGAACGTGAACCGGCGCGGTGCCGGACCGATCGATGCATCGATCTACGGACGCGGCGCCGGCGAAGGGTTCGGGGTGCATATCTGCACTGGTCCGATCGCGGTGCGCGGCGCCGAACCGGGCGACGTATTGGAAGTCAGGATTCTCGATGTACATCCGCGGCGCTGCGCGAATCCGCAATTCAGCGGGCGCGCGTTCGGCAGCAATGCGGCCGCGTGGTGGGGCTTCCATTACCGCGAGCTGTTGACCGAGCCTAAACCGCGCGAAGTTGTCACGATTTATGAACTCGACGCCGAGCCGCAGCCGCACGACGGTCCGCCATATGCACGTGCGGTCTACAACTACCGCTGGACGCCGCAGCGCGATCCGTTCGGTGTGGTGCATCCAACGATCGATTATCCGGGCGTGCCCGTCGACCATTCGACGGTCGAGGAGAATCACGGGATCCTGAAGGGTGTCAAGATTCCCGTGCGCCCGCATTTCGGCCTGATCGCGGTCGCGCCGCAACAGGACGGCCTCATCGATTCGATCCCGCCGTCCGCGTTCGGCGGCAACCTGGACAACTGGCGCGTCGCGCAGGGCGCAAGCGTCTATCTGCCGATTGGCGTTCCCGGCGCGTTGCTGTCAGTCGGGGATCCGCACGCGTCGCAGGGCGATTCGGAGCTGTGTGGGACCGCCATCGAATGCTCGCTGACCGGCGACTTCCAACTGGTGTTGCACAAGAGAGCGACTCTTGCCGGTCAACCGTATGCGGACCTCACGTATCCGCTCGTCGAAACCCCCGAAGAGTGGGTGCTGCACGGCTTCAGCCATGCAAACTATCTGACTGAATTCGGCACGCACGCGCAGAGCAAGGTCTACGAGAAGTCGACGCTAGACCTGGCGATGCGTGACGCGTTCATCAAGACACGCCGCTTTCTGATGACGACCAAGGGTCTCACCGAAGATGAAGCAATCTCGTTGATGTCGGTTGCGGTCGACTTCGGCGTGACACAGGTTGTCGACGGCAACTGGGGGATGCACGCGATTATCCGCAAGGCCTTGTTCGCGGATTAATTATTGTGTGACGTTCGCTATGGCGCTGCCAGGCGTCGTACGCGTACGACGCTTTTCTTTGTTCATGGAGTTACGGTAGATGGATTTATCGACGAGATTCTGGATGGTTGAGGATGCGCCTACGCCAGTCGGTCCCTTTTCTCATGCCACCGAGCAGCACGGCTGGGTGTTTCTCACTGGCCAGATGCCGACATCGCCTGACGATGACAACGCCCCGCTTCCCGAAGGTGTTGCCGCACAGACAACCCGGGTGATGGACAATCTGGTTCTCGTGTTAAAGGGGATCGGGCTTGGGCTCGAAGATGTCGTCTCCGCGCGGATCTTTCTGACCGAGTTCAAACGCGATTACGCGGCGATGAACGCGGTCTATGCTGCCTATTTCCCGCCTGCGAAATTGCCGGCGCGGACTTGCATCGGCGTGACTGGATTGGCGCGTGACGCGCTCGTCGAAATTGACTTTATTGCACACAGGCAGACTTCAGCAGCCGCTTGATATCGGTGGGCGGATGTTGACCATTCCGGTGCCGGATTCATGACTGTCAGCAGCGGGTCGGCCGTTCTTCTTGCCTGGGCCGTCTGGATGAGTCGGGAGCACTCATTCGTGCCCCACGCCCGACTACCTGGAAATCTTCTCCAGCTCGAGCCCCTTCGTCCGCGGCCCCATCAAGCCGATCACCAGCATCACAATCAGCATTGCCCCGGCGATGAACACAAACACACCAGTCGTCCCGAAGTGCTTCAACACGGCAGCGATCAGAAAGGCCGTGAAAATCGCCGAGAAGCGGCTCCACGAATAGACGAAACCCACCGCCCGCGCGCGGATACTTGTCGGAAAAAGCTCGGTCTGATACGCATGGTAGCTGTACGAAATGATGTTGCCCGCGAGCGTCAGACACACACCAAGGCTCACCAGCAACACCGCACCAGACGCCTGGCTGAACCACAAACCGCACACGATATTCACCGCCGCCATTACCACGATCACCGTCTTGCGCTCGAAGCGGTCTCCGATGAAAAGTCCGATCACCGGACCGATAGGCGCGGCCAACGCGATCACGCTCGAGTACATCAGGCTCGTGGTGATCGTAATGCCCTGCTTGATCAGCAGCGTCGGCACCCAGTTCGCAAAGCCGTAAAAACCGACAGTCTGGAAGATATTGAAGATCGTCATCATCAGCGTGCGGCTGCGGTACGGCGGCACCCACATATCGCGGAAGCTGCCGCGCGGCGCGACCGGCGCGGGCGGCGCCGGCGGCGGCAGTTCACGGCCGTATTCGCTGCGTACTTTCGCTTCGAGTTCGCTCATCACGCGATCGGCTTCGGCGAGACGCCCTTGTTGCGCAAGCCAACGCGGGCTTTCCGGCAACGCGCGCCGGATCCACCAGACAAACAGCGCACCGTGTGCGCCGATCAGCACCACCCAGCGCCAGCCGTCGAGGCCGAACAGCGTGCGCGGCACCAATAGATAAGAGAGAAAAGCCACCACCGGGACGGCCGTAAAACCAACGGCCTGCTCGCATGCGAAAGCGCGGCCACGAATCTGCTTGGGCACCAGCTCCGAGATATATGTGCCGATCGTCACGAGTTCGACGCCGATACCGACGCCCGCCACGAAGCGCCAGAAGTTCAAACCCGTCGCCGTTTCCTGAAACGCCATTACGACGTTGGCCGCCGTGTACCACAGCAGCGAATACGTGAACACGGCGCGGCGGCCGAAGCGATCCGCCAGAAAGCCGCACGCGATCGTGCCGATGAACAGCCCGCTGAACAACGCGGCGATGAAACTCGCAACGCCAGTCGAGCCGAACAGGCCGTGCGTCGTTGCGGTCAGCAGGCCGCTTTTGACGAGACCAGGCGCAACGTAGCCCGAGTACAGAAGGTCGTACAGTTCGAAGAAGAAGCCGAGGCTCAGCAGCACCACCAGCTTCCACACGGAACGCGTGGCGGGCAGCCGGTCGAGGCGCGCGGAGATGCTGCCGGCGTCGAGCGTGGTGGATGCAGCGGACGCCGCAGCAGTTGCGCTTGCGGAAGACGCCGCGCCGCCGGCGCTGCGCGCGACGGACCCGGCGTGATCGAGGGATGCCATATTGTTTGTCTCCTGGTGATGCAGGTCATTCAGGCGATGCACGATGATGCTCGCCGCGGCCGGTCTTGTGCCGGCCTTGGGTACTTTCGTATGTCACACGCACCGCGATGCCGGGCCGCAAGGTCCGGCCAGCATTCTAGCGGCGCGCGTGCTTCAATTGTTCGAAGGTGGTGATTTTTCCGGCCAGCGCGCTCGCCGCAACGGTGTACGGGCTCGCGAGCCACACGTTGCCCGGCCCCGAGCGGCCGGGGAAATTGCGGTTGATCGCGCTGATCGTCACCTCGTTCGCATCGGCCGACTGACCTGGTCCGCAGTTCGCGCACGAACCGCAGCCCGGCATCACGAGCGTCACGCCCGCGCGCTCGAAAACCGGCAAATAGCCCTGGTTCTCGCAGTAGGCGCGCACGGCCATGGTGCCGAATTGCAGGAAGAGACGCGTGCCCTCGGGCACATGCATGCCCTGCTCCACGCCCCAGCGCAATACCTCGTGATAGAAGTCGAAGTCTTCGCGCTTGCCCGCCGTACACGAGCCGCCATACGCGATATCGATTGCGACGTCCTGCTTCAGTTGCGGCGCCGGCACGCCATTGCCCGGATCGCCCGGACGCGCGAGCATCGGTTCGATGGCGGTGGCGTCGATGCGGATCGTGTCGCGATACGTGGCGCCCGCATCGCTTTTCATCCAGTTTTCAAGGGCGAAATCGACGCCGCGACGCTCCTTCAGGAACGCCACGGTGCGTTCGTCCGGTTCCACGATGCCCGTGAAGCCGCCCAGTTCCGCGACCATGTTGGTGAGCGTGGCGCGTTCGTCGATCGACATCGCGCGCACCGCGGCGCCGCCATACTCGAACACGAGGCCGATCGCGCCGCCCGAGCGGATCACGTCCATCTGCAAGAGGTGCAGCACGAGGTCCTTCGCAGTGACGCCGTCGCGCAACGTGCCGTCGATTTCAATGCGCAAGGTCTCGGGCACCTTGCAACGCACGTAGCCCGTCACCCAGCTATTGGCGATTTCCGTTGCGCCCGCACCGAATGCAAGGCAGCCGAGCGCGCCGGAATGCGGCGTATGCGAGTCGGTGCCGCATGCAACCTGTCCTGGCAATGCGTACTGCTCGGCCATCAACGCATGACAGATGCCTTCCGAACCCGGCGAGTTGTCGAGCGCGCCGTGCGAGCGCACCGGATAGTCGCGCGAGAACGACGTGTGCCCTTCCATCAGATTGGCAACGCCCGGCAGCAATCCGTCGCGCACGTGCGGAATGCTTTGCGAAGCGAGCACCAGGTGATCCTGGAACGCGATGATGTGATCCGGCGCATGCAGCGGCGCGGGCTTGCCGAACGCGCGATGCATCAGATGCGCGCACATGCCGGTGAAGTAGTCGTGGCTGAAGCGCCAGTCGGCGGCGATGAACACGCCGTCGCCGCGCTGCGCGCTTTCAATGCCGGGATGAAGATGGCGTTCGATGATCTTCTCGACCAGCGTCTTCGGCTCAGGGGCGGTTGCGGTGCTTGCCGCGTTTGCCGGGTTTGCCATTTCCCGCACACGCGGCGCCGGCCAGTTCGCGAACTTGCTGTACGCAAGCAAGCCACCGCTGCGAATGATCTGCTGCGTGAGCGCGTCGCGGCCTTTGAGAAACTCGTCGATCGGCACCGTCTCTCCCGCGATCAGACGATCGAGCACGGAGAAATCGGTGGTCGTGAGAATGCCGATGTTGTCGCAGTTCTGCTGATAGATACGCTCGAAACTCTCCGCGACGATCAGGCGAATGCCCGCCGACAACTCTGCCAACGGGCTCGATTCGCGCGACGACCCCTTGCCGTAGCGCTTGCCCGCCACCGTCACCTGGAAGCCACCGTTCTTGACCGCATGGCGGCCGATCGGCATGCGCTCGCCGGCCTTGAAGCCGACGTACGGATACTGGCCGAGGCGTTCGTCATAGGTGAGCATGACGGTGACCGGTGTGATTTCGTCGGTGGAGACGTTATCGCGCAGCGCACCGGCGGTGGCGCGCGTGAAATTTTCACCGGCAAGTTGCGCCTCGATCACCGCGGGGTCCTGTGACAGGTACAGCACGCGGCCGTCCAGACGAATCGTATCGCTCATGAGCATTCTCCTTGCGCCCACTATACGGCGCGCGCAGGCAATGCCGAAGTGCCGGTCCAGCAACACAGACGTCTCGTTTGGAGAATGGTGCGAGGCGCCCTGCGGGCTAGGGCTTGCTGCCGAGGAACCCCACCAGTGCCGCCGCGCTGGCGCTTAACTGATCTCGCGACTTGAAGATCATGATGAGATGCCGCACCGCCCAGGCGTCGCTCAAGGACAGCAGGCGCACGTCGAGCGCATTCACATAGAGCAGTCCCACCTGCTCGGGCACGATTGCGATGCCGAGACCGGCATGGACCATCCGGCACAGTGCGTCGAGACTGCTGACGCGGATCTTGACGTCGATCTGCCGCCCAGCGCTGGCCGCCTGCTGTGCGAGAAGTTTGGTCAGCGCACTCTCACTGCGCAGGCCGACGAAGCTGTCGTCGAGCAACTCGTCGAAGGCCACGCGCGAAGCGGAGGCCAGACGATGGCCGCCCGGCACCAGCACCGCCAATCGGTCTTCCCGATACGGCACCTGCTCGAAAGCTTCACTGCCCGCCACCGGATTGCAGATGCCAAAGTCGGCGCCGTGTTCGTCGACGATACGCAGCACGTCGGCGCTGTTCTCTTCCTCCAGTTCGATCGACACCTCCGGGAACGCGCGCCCGAAAGCCGCCACGTCCTCCGGCAAAAACTGCACGATCGACGAGAGATTCGCCACCACCCGCACCCGCCCCTTCGCCCCCGAGGAGAAGCGCGACAACTCGGCGCTCATCTGTTCGATGTTGCCGATGATCGCCTGCGCATAGCGCAGCACGGTCTCGCCGACCGGCGTTACCGTAATGCCGCGCGACTGGCGCTGAATCACCGGCAAGCCGATCAGCGCCTCGATTTCAGCAATGCGCCGGCTCACCGCGGACGAGGCGATGAACTCACGCTCAGCCGCGCGCGCGATGTTCTGCTCCTGGCAGACGGCGACGAACAGGCGCAGCGAGGTGAGGTCGAGCTTTTTGAGGAGGTTTTCCATGGTGCTGCGTTTTACATTTGAGAGTGCAAAGGCATTGCCTTTTTCTACATTTGAATAAAGCGGTGACCGCTCCGCGAGCAAAGTCGCCGCCTTTTTAACGCCCGATTTGCCTCTATCCTACCCGTCGGCGTGTCTCGCCCCTGAAGCGGCTGCTTCGAACAATAGGTGAGGTTTGCTATGAGCATCAATGAACGTTGTTACCTACTTCGGCATTGCTCCTGCCATCGTCGTGATCAGCGAGCAGTCCATCCATACGCCTAAGGCAGTGCGATCAGTTTGATTCGAACGCTAGATCGCCTATCGCGCTTCATGCACCTTATGGTCGGCGCTTCTCTCGCGTTCCGCCGCAAACGGCCGCGGACCGGACGCGGGAATGATCTGCAGCAGCATTGAGGCGCTGGCAAAAACGAGCCCGACACCGCACACGCCCGGCCAATGCCACACGCTCCATGCATAGTTGCCAAGCGTCGCGCCGAGCGCCCCGCCCGCAAAGCGGATCGTCATATAGAGCGTGTTGGCGCGACTCATCGCGGTGCTCCGAACTGCCAGATTGCGCGCCATGTTCGAGACATGCGAGCTTTGCAAGCCTAGGTCGAGCAGGACCACGCCGACGATTAGCCCGCCGATGCTCGCGCCTTTCCAGGCAAGCAGCATATACGAGGCGATGAACACGATGCTGGCCACGAAAATGACACGACGCGGATCGTGCCTATCGGTCAGCTTTCCAACGGCATAGGACGCGCTCGCGCCGGCGACACCGACAAGCCCGAACAATCCGGCTGTCTCGCTGCCGTAACTGGCGTTGAGGCCGTGCAGGTGAAACGCGAGCGTCGTCCAGAAGGCGCTGAATGCGGCGAATTGCAACGCCGCGATCGAAGCGGTCTGCCGTACCACGGGCTCCTCGCGCAGCAGCGCAAGCAGCGAACGCATCAACGCACCGTAGCTGCCCGAGAAGGTCGGCTCGACGCGCGGAAGCACGCGCGCAAGCATGACGGCAACGGCCACCATTGCGACTGCCGCGAAGGCGTAGACAGCGCGCCATCCGAAATACGCAGCGATCACGCCCGATACCGTGCGAGAGACGAGGATGCCGCAAAGCAGGCCCAACATCACGATTCCGACGGCCTTGCCGCGGCCTTGGGGTCCTGCAATCTGCGCCGCAAGAGGCGTGAGCAGTTGCGGTGCCACACTTGCCATGCCCGCGGCAAAGCTCGCCGCCACAGCCCAAGGCAGCGTGGGCGCCGCCGCCATCGCAACGAGGGCAACGACGGACGCCGCCAACGTGAACGCGAAGAGCTTGCGAAGCTCGACCTTGTCGCCCAGCGGAATGAACAGGAGCAGGCCGAGCGCATAACCAGCCTGCGCGGCGATGGAAACCACGCCGGCCTGCCCTTCAGCAACCCTGAACGTATGCGCGAAATCGACGAGCAGCGGCTGGTTGTAATAGTTGTTGGCGACGACGAGCCCGGCTGCGAGTGCCATGACCCAGTAGATCGACTGTTTCATCTGCGTCCATCCTTTGCCGGAAATGTTCGAAGAGCTCACGCGCTCCAGGCGTGGCGCGCGGGCTTTTGCGGTTTGCTCAAAGGGGAATGTAGACTATTCCCCGATTCGGGAGTACGGTCATAAAGCGATAATGACTCTTCCGCTTCGAGGAAAGGTGACCAATGGACCGATTCGACGCGATGAACGTGTTTGTCCGAGTGGTGGAAACCGGCAGTCTGTCTGCCGCTGCACGTGCGATTCCGATGTCGCTCACTTCGGTGAGCCGCCACTTGTCGGCGCTCGAAAAGCAATTCGGCATGCAACTGCTGCGGCGCACGACACGGCACATTGCGCTGACGAACGAGGGGCGTCTATTTTTTGAGCGCGCGAAGTCGATCCTCGCGGAGCTGGACGAAGTGGGCACGTTACTCAGCGCGGGCCAGAGCGAGCCGGCGGGCCGTTTGCGCATCGCTGTGCCCACGCTGCTCGGCCGAACCGTCATCGCGCCGCTCTTGCCGTGCTTCCTTGCGCGCCACACCGCGGTTTCGGTCGAACTGCTGTTGATCGACCGCGCCGTGAATCTCGTCGAGGAGGACATCCACCTCGCGATTCATGTGGGCCGCCTGCCCGATTCAGCGCTCGTGGCACGCAAGCTCGGTGACGTGCGCATGGTCGTTTGCGCCGCGCCGTCTTATATCGAACGCCGCGGCGCGCCTTGCTCGCCTGACGAGCTGCGCCGGCACGACTGCCTCGTTTTCTCCGATCAGCCCGGCCCCGTCGATTGGCGCTTCAAGTCCGCAGGCACCCGTCATTCCGCCCGCATTACAGGTCGCCTCTGGGCCAACGCGCTCGACGTGCTCGCGGCCGCGGCGATCGACGGTGCGGGCATCGTGCGCGCCCCGTCGTGGCAAGTGGCAGCCGACATCGAGTGCGGCCGGCTGCGGCGTATCCTGCAGGACTACGAGACTATGCCTGCACCTGTGAATGTGCTCTTCGAACGCGCGCGACGCACGTCACCCTCTGTGCGGGCCTTCCTAGACTACCTGGTCGAATCGACGGAAACGGGCCCGCTCGCGGGCATGTCCCGCTTCGGCGAAGCGCTCGGCGCGGCAAACGGGTGATACCGCATTACGCCGGGCGCCTATGCGACATGTTCGTTCGTGAGTCTTAGCTCCCACGCCTTGGCGCCCTGAGCGCGCGCCAGCGTCAACGCTTGCTGCAAAATCAACGCCCGTGGCGCTCGCCGAGATGACCTCTTCTCCGAGAGCGTCCGAGACTTGACTCTCATCAGTTCAGGGGCGTTCCAAAACTGTCCAGTAGCGTCGCCGGCCAGCCGGGCATTAATGAGGCTGGCTGCTTCTCGCATACGGCCCTGTTCCAGCATTGCGCTCGCAAAGTCGGATAAGAAAACGGAATAAGCCGGATCAAATCCACGGGCTTGCAGCGTCTCCAGTGTCGATCGAAGCTCGACGAAAGAGACAGCGTTCGGATCCTGGAATACTTTCGCCCAAAGTGAAAAAGCCGAACCATAGAGTCCCCAAAAGTCCAGACCGTGAGTTCCTGCCACTTGGATAAGCTGCTGGGACACACGCTTGACGCCTTCTACGTCTCCCGAAAGTGCGCCCACGTTACAGCTTCCCTCCGCAAGGGCGCAGCATAGGGTGCAGGCGTGATCCAGTGCCATCGCCTCGTCAATCGCTATCTGGGCAGCCCGTCGCGCTTTGGCCGGGTTTCCCATTACCCACAGAATGCGCGAAAGAAAGGCCCAACCTGCCACGCGCTGGTCCATTCCAAATCTGAAATGGGAGCCATGACGTTCGTCGCGCGTATAACTGTCGAGCATGCACTCAATTTCAGACAAAGCTTCAGTGTGATTTCCCAGAAAATGATGAGATGTCCCAATCAAACGACGTGCCGTCAGAAGTGCCGCTTGATCGCGATGACTCGCGGCTAGATCTGCCATGTTTTTCCCGTGCTCGAGGGCCTGTGCGTAGTAACCGCTGCGGAGATGATAAAGCCATAGACCGTATTCAGCCTGCAGTTGCGTTTCCGCGTCGTCCAGCCGGAGCGCGAGATCGCTGGCCCTGCTCCAGGCCCGCCCATTAGCCGGAACGGGTCCACGTGACCAGGTCAGCGAAGTGGCCAGTGCGGTCTGGATCATCATCTCCTGGCGCTCTTCAACCGGAGGAATTTTCGTTTCTTCCAGTACGTTCGTAATCCGCAGGCGACACTCGTCGTAGAGTGATAGTTGTATCCAGAATGGGGCGGAGTTCGCGAGAATGAGCAGACCCGAGGCACGGCGCTTACTATCTGACAATGACCAGTCAAGAGCGGCCCTGATATCGTCAATGTGGTGTTCGTATTGTCGCTTCCATTGCGTCGTGGGTAGCGACGTCCAATCTCGTTGGGCTTGAGAAGTCAATTGCTCAACGAAGCGAGCATGCTTTTCAGTCATGGCCGCCGTGCGGTTCGCAAGCTGCTCCAGGGCGTATGCCCGCAGCATGGTTAGATAGCGATAGCGAATCGGTTGGGTTCCGGCCTGCAACGTGATCAGCGACTTGTCAACGAGGCTGCAAAGCACATCAACCAGTCGGGTGGGCTTTTCCAGATTGGTGGATACGATACGTTCTGCGGCAGCGACGGTGAAATCGGCAGGGAAAATGGCCAGCTCCTGGAACACCGCTTGTTCCACGGAGTCGAGTAATTGGTAACTCCACTGCAGCGCGTCACCAAGCGTCCGATGGCGACCTGGGGTCTGGCGTTTCTGAGCGGCAAGCAATCCGGACGAAAGGGCTAAATCTTCGGTGACCGCTGCGAGACCCAACGATGGCACGCGAGCTGCAGCGATTTCCAATGCCAGTGGAACCCCATCGAGCGCCCTGCATAACGTCGTAACCTGCTCTACGTTCGTTTCCGTAAGCTCGAAGTGATAGTCCGCGGAAGTTACACGCCGGACAAACAGTTCAACCGCACTATAGCTTCTTGCGTTTGCTGCGTTGATGGTGCGCGGAGGTAACGCGAGGGGACTGAGCCGGTAGACCTGCTCACCGTCCAGCCCCAATGGGGTCTGGCTGGTGAGCAGCACGCTCAGTTGCGGATCAGATTCCAGAACCCGCTCGAGGGCCGCTGCACAGGCCGACGTAACGTGTTCGCAGTTATCAACGACCAGTAGTGCCCTTCCCGGGTGAGACGCCAACTGTTGTGTGCTTGTCCCAGCAAGCCCCGCCAACGCGCTCGAAATAGCTGGCGATACTGAGGCTGCGCTCAGTTGCGACAAGTCGGCGAAGTAAACCCCGTCGGGAAACCAGGGACTGGATTCTGACGCGGCCTCTATCGCCAGGCGGGTCTTACCTATGCCGGCAGGGCCTGTGAGCGTACATAGCGTTTGGGTAGCCAGCAGCCGGTTCAATTCCAATAGCTCCTCAACGCGGCCGATCAAAGGAGACCGTGGGCTCGGCAGGCCAACTCGTGGTTGAGGTGCGCCTATGGACGACGTGACAGCCCGATGCGCCTGCACTGAACCTGTAAAACGATAGCCTCGACCGAATTCCGTCGCGATAAGGTCCCGATCATCCCCCAGTATTTTTCGCAACGACGAGATCTGCGCCTGCAAGCTGTTTTCCTCGATGACCTCCTTCGACCATATCCGGGAAAGAAGCGAATCTTTGGATACGACCTGGCCTGCCGTACTGACAAGCTGGACTAACACGTCCAGCGCACGCTCACCTACGTCCAGTCGTACACCGTCTCTTAACAATAGCCGCAAACGTGGGAACAACTGGTAGCTGCCGAAAGCAACCATATCGTCGTCGCGGGAGTCCGGGCCCTTCGACGGCCTTTCATGGCGAGTCTTTGTACCTGTAGGCATTTGTCAATGTCACACGGCGAGATTTCGGGGATCAACAGGGATTTCAGACGTCTGAAATTGTAGGCCAAAGACTTCTTGTGTGCGCTGCATCACGATGAAGGTCCCTGTACTACGTCGTGAGTCTGGACATGTCACCCAATACAGTTGGTAGCGAATCTCCGGCGCAGTCCGCCGCCCCTGAAGAGCCCGGGTTAACACATCACCTGGACAGTTCATTGCTGATGGTGATGGCGGTTGCCTGCGGTGTCTTCGTCGCTAATATTTACTACAACCAGCCGATCCTGGAACTATTGCAGCAGGCTTTCCCACGATCGGTTGGCCTCGTCAATCTGGTTCCGACGGCGACACAACTGGGTTTCGCCTGTGGTCTGTTTTTTCTGGTACCTCTGGGAGACCGGATTGATCGGAGAAAATTGATTCTCGGGCAAACGGCAGTGTTAGTCGTGGCGTTGGTATGCCTTGCTGCAGCCCCGAATGCCTGGTTGCTGGTAGTCGCTTCAGCAGTAGTAGGTATTTCAGGATCTGTTGCCCAACAAGTCGTACCGTTCGCGGCAGAACTAGCCGGATCCAATCGCCGTGGCCAGGTCGTCGGTACCGTGATGAGCGGCCTGCTTTGCGGCATTCTGCTGGGACGGGCCGTCGGCGGATTTACTGCCGATCATTGGGGCTGGCGTGCCACGTTTTGGCTAGGGGCCGCGATGACCGCCATTATCTGGGTCATGTTGCTAGTCAAACTCCCACACAGTGAACCCAAGACAAGTCACAGCTACTTTCGTCTCATGAAGTCACTCATCGAGTTGTGGCGAGAAGAACCGTCACTGCGCCGTGCAACGTGTATTCAAGCCGCGATGTTCGGCTCCTTTATTGGGCTATGGACGATTCTGGCATTGCGTCTGCATGAAGCCTTCGGCTTGGGGGCTGATGTCGCAGGCCTCATGGGGATCGTTGGTGCGGCCGGTATTCTGATTGCCCCACTTGCCGGCCGTGTCGCCGATCGTCGTGGACCTCATGCCGTTATCGGGCTTGGTTGTCTGATCATGCTGCTGTCATACGCGGTTCTCGGCCTTTGGGGCAGCCTCGTTGGCCTGATCGTCGGCATCATCCTGTTGGACTTCGGTGAGCAGTCGGCTCTCATCTCCAACCAACATGTGGTGTACGCACTTCGCCCGGAGGCAAGAAGCCGACTCAACACGCTATTCATGAGCGGCATGTTCGTAGGCGGTGCCGCGGGTTCCTGGGGAGCAAGTCTCAGTTGGCGACTAGGTGGATGGCACACAGCGTGCATATTCGGCAGCGCATTGGCATTGCTCGGGTTTGTTCTTCATTTCTCCGGGAGGCTGGCTGCTTATGGCACCACCAGGAGTTGAAACGTCGACAGTGGCTGAAAGCAACCGGGAATGGAATCGATGCCTCCCCCTGTAAGGGCCGACGGACGTAGCAGCTCGAAGGAATCAGGAAACTTTCGTACTCGACTCAATGTGAACGTAGAAAAGAGAGCGGGACGCAAGCGTCCCGCTCTCTTCTCACCTTGTGCTTTTGCTTACGCGTCCAGATAAGCCACTTCGCCATGCAACTCGGTATCGAGCCCGTGCTGCGCGGCGGCTTCACCGACCTTAACGGGTGTCACGCGGTTGATCAGCCACAACATGCCCCACGTGAACACGAACGCCCAGACGCCGGACACACATACCGCCACGCATTGCTTGACGAAGAAAGCGCCGCCACCTAACAGCAGGCCATCCGCGCCATTCGGATTCCACGCTTTCGACGCGAACACGCCGAGCAGAACGGTACCGACAAGACCTCCCACGCCATGCACGCCCCACACGTCGAGCGCGTCGTCGAGGCCAAGCCGGTTTTTCAGCGCAACAGCGTAATAACAGATCACACCGGCAGAAATGCCGATTATCGCGGCGGTGCTCAACGACACATAGCCGGCCGCGGGCGTGATGGTCGCAAGGCCGGCGACCGAGCCGGTCAGCAAGCCGATGAATTTCGGCTGCCGTGCGTTGGCCCATTCGATCAGCAGCCACGTAATGGCAGCGAACGAAGCGGCGACGTCGGTGTTAAGGAAAGACGAGGCCGTGATGGCGTCGACGCGCAGCTCGGAGCCGGCGTTAAAACCATACCAGCCGAACCACAGCAGACCCGTGCCGAGCGCGATCAACGGCACGTTGTGCGGCTTGTGCGTGAGGGTCTGACGGCGTCCCACATACAACACCGACGCTAGCGCGGCGAATCCGGCGGTGTTGTGGACCACAATGCCGCCCGCGTAATCGAGCACACCCCACTTCGCGAACAGTCCATCCGGACTCCAGACCATGTGCACGAACGGGAAATACACCAGCACCAGCCAGCCGGTCAGAAACAGGAAGTACGCCTTGAACGTCACGCGGTTGGTGAACGCACCTGTGATCAGCGCCGGCGTGATGATCGCAAACATCATCTGATAGGCGACGTGGACCACCAGCGGAATGCCCGCGTCATTGCCCGTGTACATCGTTTGCAGCGTAATGCCGCGCAGGAACGCATAGTAGGTCGGGTCACCAATGATGCCGTGCCAGCTTGGGCCGAAGCACATCGAGTAGCCGAACGCGAACCACAGCACGGTTGTCCACGCGAGCGAGATGAAGCTCTGCATCATGATCGCCAGCACGTTCTTGCGTTCGACTAGGCCGCCGTAGAAAAACGCGAGACCCGGCGTCATCAGCATGACGAGGCTCGCGCACAGCAGCATGAAAGCGGTATTGCCAACGTTGATCGGCATGGTTGCGGGAAGCACAGCTTGTCTCCTTGATGGTCGTCGTGATGTGTGCCTCCGGCGGCGCGAGGCACGGGCGTCGAAAAGAGCCCTTCAGCGCGGAATTTCTTTCAATTTGTAGGCTTCGTCTGTTTTCGCGCGTTTGCGGCAGGCGAAAAGTATTCTCGCGCCGGAGTCGGCGCAATACGGCTGGAAGATATAGCGGGATTCACGTGCCCCGTATGGCCGTCTCAGGCCCGACCGGCGACCGCTCGCCATCGTCAGCGTGCTGTAAGCGCGGGTAAACCACGTCCGCTCGAACGGCCGCTCATAGCGATGCCTGCGCAAAAACGTCGCTTTTTTGCGTCAGTTTCACATCGCTCCGTCCGCCCCGCCCACAGGCCACACAGGCTTAAAAACACCTATGATTTACAAGACATATTTCCTTCAAAAGGAAATTTAATCACTTCATGAAACAGCTTATTGTAAAAAAGTAGAGACACATTAGAACCGGTTCCATTTACTATGGCGCCGAAATCCGAAGACCGTCCGTGCACACCACGGCGCGCCCCCATCTCGCGATAAAGAACAATATGGCTCAATCTCCCCTCACCTCCCGCCGCGGCTTCTTACGCACGGCCGTTGCGCTGGTTCCCGCCGGGACCCTCGCCGGCTGTGAAGTCAAGCAATCCGCCACGACTGCTCAGGGCGCGAGCGGCACCGCCTCCGCGGGCCAGCCCTCCGGTGCCGACTACAAGCCGCATTTCTTCGACGCGAAGGAATGGGCGTTCATCCACGCGGCGGTCGATCGCCTGATTCCATCGGACAGCGAAGGCCCGGGCGCGGTCGAAGCCGGCGTGCCCGAGTTCATCGACCGGCAGATGGACACGCCGTATGCGCACGGCGCGCTCTGGTACATGCAGGGCCCATTCATGCAAGGCGCGCCGGAACTCGGCTATCAGTTGAAGCTCGTGCCACGCGATCTGTACCGGCTCGGCATCGCGGCGGTCAACGCCTACTGCACGAAGACCTACTCGCATCCGTTCGACGCCCTCGACGCACCCACACGCGACACCGTGCTCGCCGCGCTGGAGACAGAAAAGATCGATCTCGCGGACGTCCCGGCCGGCGTCTTCTTCGGCCAGTTGCTGCAAAACACCCGCGAAGGCTATTTCTGCGACCCGATCCACGGCGGCAATCGCGACATGGGCGGCTGGAAGATGATCGGCTTCCCCGGCGCGCGCGCCGATTTCATGGACTTCGTCAACCAGAACGGTCAGGCCTATCCGTATGGCCCCGTGTCGATTGAAGGAAAGCGCACCTGATGACCACACAAACCAAACCGCACGTCGACGCGGTCATCGTCGGCTTCGGCTGGACCGGTGCGATCCTCGCGAAGGAACTCACCGAGGCCGGCCTCAAAGTGGTCGCGCTCGAACGCGGCGAGTATCGCGACACCTATCCGGACGGCGCGTATCCGAACACGATCGACGAGCTGACCTACAACGTCCGCAAGAAGCTGTTCCTCGACCTCTCCAAGACCACCGTATCGATCCGTCATAACGTCGGCGACACCGCCCTGCCTTATCGGCAGCTTGCCGCGTTTCTGCCGGGCGAAGGCGTCGGCGGCGCCGGCTTGCATTGGTCAGGCGTGCATTTCCGCATCACTCCGGAAGAGCTGCGTCTGAAGAGCCACTATGAAGAACGCTACGGCAAGCGCTTCATTCCTGACGGGATGACGATTCAGGATTACGGCGTCAGCTACGACGAACTCGAACCGCATTTCGACTTCGCCGAGAAAGTGTTCGGCACCTCGGGCCAGGCTTATAAGGTCAACGGCAAGGTGGTCGGCGACGGTAACGTGTTCGACGCGCCGCGCAGCGACAACTTCCCGCTCCCCGCGCAGTTGAACACCTACTCGGCCGAACGCTTCGGCAAGGCCGCGCGCGAACTCGGACTGCACCCGTACCGCCTGCCTTCGGCGAATACGTCGGGTCCGTACACGAACCCGTACGGCGTGCAGATGGGACCGTGCAACTTCTGCGGATTCTGCAGCGGCTACGCGTGCTACATGTACTCGAAGGCGTCGCCCAATCTGAACATCCTGCCGGCGCTGAAGCAGTCGCCAAACTTCGAACTGCGCTCGCGTTGCCACGTGCTGCGCGTCGAACTCGACGATACGAAAAAGCGCGCCAAGGGCGTCACGTACGTCGATCCGGCGGGCAACGAAGTGTTTCAGCCTGCGGATCTCGTGATCGTCGCGGCGTTCCAGTATCACAACGTTCACCTGCTTCTGCTCTCGGGCATCGGCAAGCCGTATGACCCGATCTCGGGCGAAGGCGTGGTTGGCCGCAATTTCGCGTATCAGAACCTCTCGACGATCACCGCGTTCTTCGACAAGGACACCTTCACCAATCCGTTCATCGGCGCGGGCGGCAACGGCGTCGCCGTCGACGACTTCAATGCAGATAACTTCGATCACGGTCCGCTCGGCTTTGTCGGCGGCTCGCCGTTGTGGGTGAATCAGGCGGGCACCAAACCGATCAGCGGCATCGCGACACCGGCCGGCACGCCCAACTGGGGCGTGGACTGGAAGAAGTCGGTGAAGGACCACTACGCGCACACGATCTCGATGGACGCGCACGGCTCCAACATGTCGTACCGCGACGTGTTCCTCGACCTCGATCCGACCTATCGCGATTCCTACGGCCAGCCGCTGTTGCGCATGACCTTCGACTGGAAGGACAACGACATCAAGATGGCGCAATACGTGACCGGGCAGATGCACAAGATCGCGCAGCAGATGGGGCCGAAGTCCATCGGCGTCTATACGCGCGAGTTCGGCGCGCACTTCGATTCGCGCCGCTATCAAACGACTCACCTCGTCGGTGGCGCGATCATGGGCACCGATCCGAAGACAAGCGTGTTGAACCGTTACCTGCAAAGCTGGGACGTGCACAACGTGTTCGTGATGGGCGCGTCGGCGTTCCCACAAGGCATCGGCTACAACCCGACCGGCCTCGTCGCGGCGCTCGCCTACTGGTCGGCGCGTGCGATTCGCACGCAGTATCTGAAGAACCCCGGGCCGCTGGTGAGCGTATGAAGAAGAAGATCGATACGAAACGCCTGGGTCAGGCATTCAGACGCGTGCGCGCTGCATCATTCTGCGTGGCGGCTACGTTGTCCGTTCCGCTCGCCGCGCAAGCCGCAACGCTCCCACCTCAATCCGACGCGACGTTGATCGCGCACGGCGCGTATCTCGCGCGTGCCGGTGACTGCATTGCATGTCACACGGCACAATCCGGCAAACCCTTCGCGGGCGGCCTGAAGTTCGACACGCCGATCGGCGCGATCTACTCGACCAACATCACGCCCGATCGCAACACCGGCATCGGCTCATGGACCTTCGCGCAGTTCGATCGCGCGGTCCGTGCCGGTGTGCGGCCGAACGGCGACACGCTGTATCCGGCGATGCCGTACCCGTCGTATGCGCGTTTGAGCGATGACGACATGCACGCGCTGTATGCGTACTTCACGCAAGGTGTCGCGCCGGTGCACCAGACGAACCGTGCGGTCGATATCGTCTGGCCGCTGTCGATGCGCTGGCCACTCGGCATCTGGCGTTACCTGTTCGCGCCTGATCCCGCGGCGTTCAATTCGAAACACTATGCCGATCCGGTGGTTGCACGCGGTGCGTACCTCGTGCAGGGCCTCGGCCACTGCGGCGCCTGTCACACACCGCGTGCAGTGACGATGCAGGAACGCGCGCTGAGCGATCTCGACGGCTCCGAGTTTCTCGCAGGCGGCGCGGCGATCGACGGCTGGGTCCCGTTGAGCCTGCGCAGCAATCCACGCACCGGCATCGGTTCGTGGAGCGAGGCCGATATCGTGCGATTCCTGAAGGCCGGACGCACGCAGCACAGCGCGGCATTCGGCGGCATGACGGACGTCGTGCAGCACAGCATGCAGCACATGAACGACGCCGATCTCACGGCGATCGCACGCTACCTGAAGACGCTGCCGTCGACCGATCCGAACGAAAAGCCGTACGTGTACAACGATACGGCGGCTCGCGCCCTGCGTACCGGCGACGCCACAACGCCAGGAGCCGCCGTATACCGCGACAACTGCACCGCCTGCCACCGCAGTGACGGCCGCGGCTACACGCGCGTGTTCCCGGCACTAGGCGGCAATCCAGTCGTGCAGGGCAAGGACGTGACCTCGCTGATTCACGTGCTGCTGACCGGCAACACGCTCGAAGGCACGAAGACCGCGCCGTCCTCGTTCACGATGCCCGCCTTCGGCTGGCGCCTGAACGATCAGGAAGTCGCCGACGTGACGAACTTCGTGCGCAACAGTTGGGGCAACACCGGTTCGACAGTCAGCGCGGCAGATGTCGCCAAGGTCCGCAAGACCGTCACGGTGCATGCGCCCGAAATGCCACCTGCCGCGGCACTAAGCCACTAACATCGCGCCCTTGCAACTCGCCCGCAATCAGGGCGAGTGACGACAAGGATCGCGCAAGCCGCTTCTCCCCTTCACGCAATCTGCTCCGTTGGTCATGAGGCGAAGCGGCAGTAGCGATTAGCTTGCCTCTGCCGCTCACTGCTGTTGCTGGACCGCGTCGAGCATCTCAAGATGACGCGCTTCCGTCTCGTCGTCTGCGGGGAACATGCATTCGATACGCAGCTCCTGTGCCGCGACGGCTTGCGGCGTGCCCACGGTTGCGACCATTGAAAAGTAATTCAGGACCTTGCCGCCCTTGACGAAACCGATTGGGATCACCGGCATGGCCGCAGCAGCGGTCCCGGTTTCCACGGTGCGCTGCGAAGCCTTCAAATCAGGCTGCACATCCGGATAGGCACGCAGCGCGGCAAGCAACTCGTGCGTCTGTTCGTCGACCACGCGACCGACCGATTCCCGATAGACACGCTGAATCAGGCTATTCGACACCGCTTGCCAATCGGCAACGAACGGACGCATTCCATCCGGATCGAAAATCAGATGCAGCATGTTGCGCGGCCCCTTGCGCGCAGCCATATCGATGAAGCAATTGAAAAAGCGCGGCGCGGATTCGTTGGTCATCAGCACGTTCCAGTAGCGGTCCATAACGAGTGCGGGAAACGGCTCGTGCTGACGCAACATTCTCCCAAGTGCTTTCGTGACACTCTGCATTTCCTGTGCGTTCCAGGTGCCATCGGCATACATCGGCGCATAGCCCGCTGCCAATAGCAACGTGTTGCGTTCGCGCAGAGGAATGTCGAGCGTCTGAGCGATATCCATCAGCATCTGACGGCTCGGCACGCTGCGTCCGCTTTCGATAAAGCTGATGTGACGCTGCGAGACACCCGCGTTGAACGACAAGTCCAACTGGCTGATGCCGCGCATGTCTCTCCAGTGACGCAACAACGCGCCGAGTTCATTCGGTGGCGTCTTCCTTCCGGGATTCGCAGGATTCATCGGTCTGTGGTCCGCTAGTCGATACAGATCAGGTTCGGTGATCGATGGCGCCGGAGCATCGTGGACGTCCGGCGCCAATCGGTCGTTCGAACCGCGCCGGTCAGCATACTCCCAGTTGCCGACCAACCCTTCCAGACGCGACCTATGCGGTCCAGACATATTCCTGGAACGGCGCTTCGAGCGGCGGCTTTGTGATGTTGCCGGCGTAGTTCGTGATAGTGGAAGCAGCCAGCACCGTGAGGACCTCGAGCACCTGGTCCTGACGGAAGCCGGCCTCGATAAACGGGTCCACGTCCTTATCGTCCAGGTGTCCGCGCTTTTCGATCGCTGTTTTCGTCACGGTCGACAACGCGGCATGCTTGCGATCGGCAGGTGCGCGGCCATCGCGAATCGCTTCGACATCGGCGGGTGAAAGGCCCTCTTTCAGTGCGAGCGCGGTGTGAAACGCAACCGCCCACGTACACGCGTTGGTCACTGCGTTAGTCAGCAACAGCGTCTGTATCTGCGCTTCCGTGAAAGTACCCGCATGAACCTTCTGGAAAATACCGATGAAACCGTCGATCAGCACCGGCGATTCAGCCATCGCGCCCGCGATGTTGGGGATAAGGCCGAAGTTTTGCTCAAGCTGCCGAAGCACCGGCCTGGATTGTTCGGGCGCGGATTCAATCGTGTGAATGTGAAACGTCGACATGGTATGTCCTCGATCGTAAGCGCCGCTCGGGATGAGTTGCGCGATGACCGAAGATTAGGCGTGAGTGTGCGGTCCGCCAATTACCTCGGATGTAATAGGTTTCGGTAACCGGCACGCGGCCATGCAAGCGTTCACGAAAAGCAAAAAGCCGGGTCTGAACTGCCCCCGGCCTTTCTCACCGCAAAAAACTACCAATCAGAACCGGTGAATAATACCCACACCCACCGCCAACTGACTGCCTGAGGAAGACGGCGCACTGTTATACCCATCGCCGAGTGTTGCCGTGGCGTCGATGATCTGCCCGGCGCCGTTGGTGCCCAGCGTCTTGCCCTTCGCCTTCTGATAAGCCTCCAACGCATAGAAACCCGTGCGCTTGGACAATGCGTAGTACTCGGAGAGATTGAACTGGTGGTATTGCGCATTGTCCTGAATGCCGTTCGCGCGTGTAGCACGGGTATAGCTGTACCCCGCGCCAAAATCCCACGCAACGGCCGGTTTCCAGTGCAAGACCGTACCAGCCGTATTGAAGATCGCCGTATCGTGGAACTTCGAGCCACTGCCCGGAATGTACTGGACGTTCGAATAGGTCGCCGTGATATCCCACGCGCCATTGAACTTATAGCCGCCACCCACCGCGAAACGCTGTTGCGCCTGCGCAGTCTGATAGCCGTTCGTCAACGCGGATACGCCGATCTGCGAGCCGCCGTTCGTGGTGGTCGAATCCGCGCCCCATGAGCCGCCGCCCGCGGTCGAATTGTTGATTCGCGAGAAGCCGACTGCGAGGCCGACCGGCCCCATCGCATACTGCACCGCGGTCGCCCAGGTCGAGCCTTGGTTCGTGCTGCCCGCCACGCCGCCCAGCGAATACGAGCCGCTCACCGTCAGGCCATAGAGCTTCGGCGACGTGTACTCCAGCGTGTTGTTCGCACGGTAGATCGTGTCGAGGCCGTCGATATCGCCAGGATGCGCGCCGTAGTAGCCGGTGATCCATGTGGTCGGGCTATACGGTGAGAGCAACTGGTAGTACGAAGCGTACTGGCGGCCCGCCGTGAAGGTACCGTACGTCGGGTTGGTCAGGCCGACCCACGCCTGCCGGCCGAACATCGCGTTGGTGTATTGCTGGGCACCGGTTGCCGAATTGAAGCCGGACTCGAGTTGGAAGATCGCTTTTGTGTTGCCACCTAGGTCTTCCGCGCCCTTGAGGCCGAAGCGGCTGCCCGCAAATACACCCTGCGTCATCTTGACGGCCGATTTTCCTCCGCTAGTGGAGCCGAGCGACGTCAGATTGTTCGTATAAGAAAAGCCGTTGTCGACGATACCGTATAACGTGACGCTGTTTTGCGCGAAAGCCGGCACGCAAGCCGCGATCGCTGCTCCCAACAGCACAACGTCTACTCGTCTGATACTTTTACTCATTCTCCAGATCTCCAAATCATACGTGTTATTGAAATTGTCTCAATCGGCATTGACACTCGAGGTTCGCCAAACACTTTGTTCTATCGCCCTTGCGGCTGCAGCAGTCGCTTTACCGTAAAGGCTAAGGGGACCGTGAAGAAGATATGGGACATGAAGCCACCGATGATCACAGCCGGGTCGTAGTAGTTCGGATGGTTATCGGAGGCGATCATGATTGCCACATGCATCGCGATCCACGCAAAAACCGCGTAAAACAGCGCCACGAAAGTGGCTTCGTATCCGCGCCGGCGAAAGTAAGGCCAGATTGCCGCGAACAGAACGCCCCACGCCGACGCGAACACGAAGTGAATACCCGTGCCGACGATATAAGCCCACACACCGAGCGACTCCTGCACCTGCTTGCCGAACACCAGCCCCGTCGCGTTGCGTGGAATGCCCGCCAACGGCATCAAGTGCTGCGCCCCTACCCAGACGAGTGCTTCGTAAATCCAGATGATCACGGCGCCGACCAATCCGCCGATCACGCCCGCGCGAATCATGGCCATGCGGTTCGGCCATTCCGTCACATTGGCCGTCTCACCCTTGTTGAGCCCACTTCCGCTCACGCTCAAATCGCCACTCATGTCTGCTCTCCTTCAATAACTTCTGGTTAGGGCTGCCGTGCACACAGCAGCCAACACGCCCTTGCGTGGGCCCGCCGCTGGAAACGCGTTCAGGCGTCGGCCACGGGACTCGTGATAAAGCGCAGCGCGAGACGGTTCATGACGATCGCCGCAGCAGCGATCAGCGCAGGCACAGCGAGCACCGCGAATACGGTTTCGAAACTGAATCCCAGCGACAGCAACGCGCCTCCCACGAGCGAGCCCAGAATGCCGCCGAGCCGGCCGAACCCAAGCATCCAGCTCACGCCGGTTGCGCGGGCACGAGTCGGATAACAGCTCGGGGCAAGTGCATTGAGACCGGTCTGCGCGCCGCTCATGAAAAAGCCGGCACAGGTAACGAGAACCGGCAGCAGGTTCGACTTGAGCGTGCCCATGCCCAGCGCGAAGATGAACACGCCACCGAACAGATATGCCGCACCGATCACCGCGTTGCGATCCATGCGGTCCATCGCGAAGCCGACCGCAACGGCGCCCACGGTGCCGCCCAACTGGAACATGCCGGTGATCGCGGCGGCACGCTCGACCGGCAAGCCGGCATCCTTGATCAACGTGGGCAGCCAGCCAGTGAGCAGATAGATGATCAGCAGGCCCATGAAGTACGTGAGCCAAAGCATCAGCGTGCTGAATGCGTAGCCGTCCGCGAACAGCATCCGCACCGGCGCCTTCGCAGCGACCACCGGTTCGGGCGCGGTGAAGCGCACGTCTTGACCGAAGACATGTCCGCAGACGCGGCCGAGCGTTGTCGCGATGCGTTCGGTCGACATTTTGCGCACCAGCATCAAACGCGCTGACTCAGGCAGCAGCCACAACAGCAAGGGAACACTGAGGATCGGCAAGATGCCGCCGAACATGAACACCGCGCGCCAGCCGAAGTGCGGAATCAGCGAAGCCGCCACGAATCCGCCGGCCCCCGAACCGAAGTTGAAGCCAGTGAACATGATCGTGAGCAACAGCGAGCGACTGCGTGACGGTACGTATTCGGAGAGCAGCGTGGTCGAGTTCGGCATCGCGGCGCCGAGACCCAGGCCCGTCAGAAAGCGCAGCGCAACGAGTTCCATGGGTGAGTCGGCGAATGCGCAGGTCAGGCTGAAGAAGCCGAAGCAGAGCACGGAGGCAATCAACACTTTCTTGCGCCCGATGCGATCGGCAATCGGCCCTGCCGCCAGCGCACCGATCGCGAGGCCTACCATCGCGGCGCTCATCACGGGACCGAAGGCGGCCCGGCTGACGTTCCAGTCATGCATGATGACGGGCGCGACAAAACCCATCACGGCCGTGTCCAGCCCGTCCATCATGACGATCAGAAAACATAGAACGAGGACCAGCCATTGGTACGCCGACATCTTGCGTGCGTCGATAAACGCCTTGATGTCGACTGAGTCTGCAGATTTCATGCGTGTCTCCGGAGAAAACAGTTTCCCGCCCCGGCGTTCTGTCGAAGCCGGGGTCTTCTTGGTATTGAAATGAAAAGCCGCTAAAAAAAGATGCGGCGCAGGGCCGAGTCGCCTTAGACGGCTTCCGGCACCCTGCGCGTTTTCAGAAACGCCTCGAGCGTTTCGCCTCGCATGCTGGCGTACATGCCGAGATTCGTGATCTTCACCACGCGCGCAAATTTCTCGAGGACGAAGAAACACACGCCATATCGAATCAGCCCGATCCAGTCCGTGTTGGCGACGAGCGCGCGCTCCTCCGCCGTCAGGCTGGCCACGTCGTACGCAGCGGTCCGGTTCTCCAGCCACAGCGTGCGAGCCGGCGCTTCGCGCATCTGCCAGAAGAAACGGTTCAGGCGCATCGCTTTCATACTCTGGCGGATATCGAACGGATACGTGCCCTTCAATTCCTCGATACCGATCAGTTGCGGGTTCATTGCATCACCTCTTCTTCGTAGAGGGTCACGGCCATCGCGGTGCTCGTCGCAAGGTAATAGCTGCGATGCAGTTCACGGACCTTCGGCCCGAGCGCGCCGCGCATCGCGAGCCACATGATCGTCTCGACGCTCTCCGCGCCTCCAAGGCGCACATAGTCGACATGCTTCATCGCGGCGAGACGCTGCGGCTCATGCACGATCAGATCGAGGAACTCGATGTCCCAATCAGTATTGTTGAAGCCGCTTCGCTCGCCGTGGACCTGGTGCGACAACCCGCCGGTGCCGACCACCACGACATCCAGATCCTGCTCGAACGACTCGATCGCGCGGCGCAACGCCTGACCGAGACGGTAGCAGCGGTTCGCGGTGGGCAGCGGATATTGCAGCACGTTGACTTCCATCGGCACGAGCGACATCGGCCAGCCGCCGTCGTGCGGCAACATCAGCGAAAGCGGGGAATTGCATCCGTGATCGAGTGCACGATCCTGGAAAATCGTCAGATCGAACTCGTCGTTGACGAGCTGCTCCGCAATGTGGATCGCCAGATCGGGATGACCGGTTATGTCCGGCAGTGGGCGCTTGCCTGCGCCCTCGTCCGCGAACTCGTGATTGGCCGATACACCTAGCGCGAAGGTCGGATAGCAATCGAAGAAGAAGCTGTTGGCGTGGTCGTTGTAGAACATCACCATCACGTCCGGCTTGCGCTCGGCGAGCCAATCGGCCACCGGTTCGTAGCCTTTGAAGAGCGGCGCCCACGCGGGATCGTTCTGCTTGCCCTTGTCGTACGCCATGCCGATAGTGGGCACATGCGACGTGCCGATTCCACCAATGATCCTTGCCATATCCCGTTGTCTTCCGTTGCTTCGTGCCGCGCGCCAACCAGCGCCAATCGGATGGGTCGCCGCTACCGGGGTGGCAGCCATTGCAACCATCTTGAGGTGCAACCATAAGGATCATGCAGGCTTGCCGAAAGTGCGGGTAAACCACATTCGCACCGGTTAAATTGCTCGCAAGCGCCCTGAATGCCAGTGACCGGCGCACGGATAAGCGCTGAAAGCCCCACCGGATAGGGGGTTTGGGGCATCGCTGACGAGCGTGCCGAGCCCCGGCCCAGCCTCCTGACTATCCACATGCGATAAACAAAACAGATGCCCGGGAAACGAAGTCGCAAGCCGTCTGGCAAGCGTGGTACGAGACTTGATGCGTCGCTATACTTGATGGCCTCGAATGAGTAGACACCCATGAACGAGATCACCCAGCACACGATCGCGGACACGTTGAACATCCGCCAGCCAGAACGCCACCATCCGTGAGCAGCAAAGAACTCCTCAACCTCGCGCAATTGCGAGCATTTCGACTCGTTGCCGAGATGGGTAGCGCCACGCGTGCGGCAGCGGCGCTATTTCGCGCCCAGTCGGCTGTGACGCGTTCTGTGCAGGAACTGGAGTCGGCACTCGGCGAGGCCCTCTTCGATCGCGGCCCCTCCGGCATGCTGCCGACACCCGTTGGCCGCGCCGTGCTGCAGCGTTGCGAGCGGATCTTCGCCGAACTGGAAGAACTCGCGCAGTGGTGCTCGGCGAGGCAGGCACGCCGGCGGCCAACAGCAGAAGGCGCGCTGCCGGCCTATCTGCTCAACACCCGGCGGCTTCAGCTATTCATCGCATTGGCGCGTCATCGGCACATGCCGAGCGCGGCGAAGACCTTCGGCATCAGTCAGCCGGCCGTGAGCACAGCGATCCGGGTGCTGGAAAGCGGCGCCGGTTTGAGTCTGTTCCATCGCAGCCCGCGCGGCATCCTGCTCACCACGGAGGGCGAAACGTTTCTGCTTCACGTGCGCCGCGCATTGAACGAATTGCGGCATGTGCCCGACGATATCGCCGCCCTGCACGGCAAGATTCAAGGCGCGGTGACAGTGGGCGCATTACCGCTCGGGCGCACGTTGCTCCTGCCCAAGGCGATTGCGCGGATGACCGCGCAGCATCCGGGCGTGAGAGTCGTCACTGACGAAAGCGCCTATGAGGCGCTGGTCGCCGGCCTGCGCGCGGGCGATATCGACTTCATTCTCTGCGCGCTGCGCGATAACGACGCCAGCAGCGGTCTGAAGAACGAGCGCCTGATGTCGGAAGATATGGTCGTTCTGGTGCGCCGCGATCACGCGCTCACTCGCGCGCGCGATCTGAGCATCATGGATTTGCGCGACGCGCAGTGGATCGTGCCACGCAGCAATGCGCCGGCTCGCGCACTGTTCGAAGCGCAATTCAAGCGAATGAAAGTGAAGCCGCCGATGCCCACGGTCGAGACAGCAGACCTTGCTGTGATTCGTGGGCTGCTGCTCGGCACGGACATGGTCGCGGCGTTATCGGGCCAGCAACTGCACTACGAAGTTCAGTCTGGTCAACTGGCGATGCTCGACGTGCAGTTGTACAACACCCGGCGCGACATAGGACTGACCATGCGGGCAGCCGGCACGCCCTCACCTGCGGCGCGTGCGCTGATCGACGCGATCAGGCTTTCGGTTGTCGATGTCACGCGCACGATCAGCATCGCCGCGAATTAGTCGCTGCGTACAGGGGCTTTCACAACGAGCCTTAACGCGCCATAGTCACTGGAAACTGGAATTCAGAATTACAAAGATAGCCAGAATATGCTGCTGCCGCCTTGGTCGAATAGTGACGATCAAGACAACGGAAGCAATATGAAAAGCCAACCTTTTTTGTTAGCACTATTCGCGGTCGCCGCGTTCTGGACTGCCGATAGCCAGGCCGCGCAGCCGGGTTACGCCTATTCGACGACGGTGCGTCTTTCCGACGGCAAAACGCTGAACTGTGCTGTGAACGAGCCCCTGAGCGCTGTGCGCGACACCGGTACTACGCTCACCCGACGCGAAACGACGGAAGCCGACGTATTGGCAACTCAGCGACTGCGCCTGCTCAGCGGCCCCACGTCTGAGTATCCGTCACCGTACACTGCGCCGAACGTCACGTGCGGGGCCATCAGTTGACGCTGAGTGGGACGACGGAGTTCGTGCGGCTCATTCGGTACGATGCGGAACATCGTTCGGGAAAGGATAGGGGGCGTGAGGTCCTGGCCATTCCGCCGCCGGTGGACCGCGTAGCGCATCGCATCCGGCGAGACCTGCGAGAAAGCTGCACGTGAGTAAAGCGGCGCAAATGCACCGGACTACTGCTCGACCGTTCATCGCACACCTCCTCGCATCTACCGCATACGCTACTTCTTGGACCTCCGGTCGGGGTGGCAGGTTGCACACAGGCCGGTTCGACCATCATAGAGCCGGCCTGCGGCGAGGGGTGTCATGCGAAAACCGTGCTATCTGATTCCAGTTCTGTCCGCTGGGTTCGTGGGGCGGACAGCTTGTCTGTTTCGCGCAGCCTGAACACGGCCACCGCATCGACGAGCGCACGAGCCTGGTCTTCCAGCGACGCCGCAGCCGCTGCGGCTTGCTCGACTAGCGCGGCGTTCTGTTGCGTCGCGTTGTCCATCTGCGTCATCGCGGTATTGATCTGATCAATACCGTGCGATTGCCCTTCGGATGCAGCACTGATCTCGCTGACGATACCCGTCACGTTGCGGGCCGCCGTGACGATTTCGGCCATGGTTTCGCCGGCGCGCGTTGCCAGTTCGGCGCCGTTCCTCACCTTCGCAACTGAATCGCCGATCAGTTCCCTGATCTCCTTCGCGGCGGCGGCCGAACGTTGCGCGAGCGCGCGCACTTCGCCCGCGACCACCGCGAATCCGCGTCCCTCCTCGCCGGCACGTGCAGCTTCGACGGCCGCATTCAAAGCGAGTATGTTGGTCTGGAACGCGATCCCCTCGATCGCGCCGATGATATCGACGATCCGCTTTGAACTCGACGACATGTCCGCGATCAGGTCGACCACCTGGCCAACAACCTCGCCGCCGCGTGCCGCGATCTCCGACGCATTTTCCGCGAGCGCGCTGGCCTGCCGCGCGTTATCGGCATTTTGCCGGACCGTCGCCGTCAACTCTTCCATGCTCGATGCGGTCTTCTCCAGCGTCGCCGCCTGCTGCTCCGTACGCGTCGACAGGTCGGCATTGCCGCTCGCGATCTCGCCCACGCCGTGCGTAATCGCCGCCGTTCCCTGCCGCACCTGGCTCACGGCGGCAACGAGCCCCGCCTGCATCCGGCCGAGTGCGGTCATCAATCGTCCCATTTCGTTGACGCGCAGCGTTGCGATCTCACTGGCCAGATCACCAGCAGCAATGCGCTCGAAATGGCGAATAGCGGCATCGATAGGCCGCACGATCGAATTCGTCAACGCGGATCGCGCGACGAGGCCGAGGATCATTGCAGCGGACCCGATTGCGCCGAACAGCCAGAGCAGCATATGAAAACGCTGCTGTGCCGATGCAAAGCGCGCTCTTTGCTGCTCTGCCTGAAAATCCTCCAGCGCGCGCGCGGCGTTCCGGTAGTCGCTAAACAGTGTGTCAGGCGCCTGCCGTTGCGTCGTTCGGAACGACATGAAATCGTTCTGGTCGAGCGCCGCGATTTCGGGGCCAAGCGCCTGTTTCATCAATAGCTCGCGCTTCACACGCAGCGCGTCGGTCAGCTTCCTCTCCACCTCGTTCGACGGCGGTTGCGCAGCATAGGCCGCCAGCTCGCGATCACTACTCGTCTGCTCCGCATGCACTCGCGCGAGCACCGCATCGGTTGGCTTTCCCTGCGCGACGAGCGTCTCGTACGCACCGAGATCGACTCGCACCTGCAGAAGCGCTTCGCTGCTGGCGCCAAGGTGTCGCAGCGCAGCCGTCTCTTCGCTGTACATCCTGTCGAGCGCTGTATTGGCCGTTTCGAGGCCCGCAATCGACGTTGCGATCACAAGCATCAACGCGGCCGTGTAGCCGGCGATCGTGATGGTCAGAGCGGTCCGGATACTGGTATTTCTGAACATGGCTGTCTTCCTCGACCCGGTGAGCCAAAAAAAAGCGGCGGGTGGATAAGTCCGCCGCCGCTAGTAGGAGCACATCGATGAATGAATCAGCGCGAATCTGATTCCCGGATCAGAAGCGAGTGCGCACGCCCGTGGTCAGTTCGAGCTGGTTGGTCGCGCCGAAGGTGGATCCGACGGTGTAGCCGCCATGCAGCTTCATGTAGTCGCCGGCCAGATACACTTCAGTACGCTTGGACAGGTGATAGAACGCCGACCAGTACAGCGTTTCCTTGAAACCGTTGTGGAGGCCTGACGTCGGATCGAAAGCGCCGATGTTCGCGTTCGGAATATCGCCGTCGACGTTGTAAGCGGCGTTGTGCACGCGCATTTGCTGATAACCGAGTTCGTAGTCGAACGGACCCTTGGGCGACAGCTTGAGCGACGCCGTCCACGCATTGTCCTGACGCTGACCGAGCGCGCCCTGATTGCCCAGGTAACGGAAGTAACCCGCATTGGCGCGCAGAATACCGAACGTGTAGTTGCCGCCCACCGAGAACGTCTGGTTTGTAAAGCCAACGCGATTGACATGGCTATAGAAGCCAGACACGTCGAACACACCACCGTTGTACCCGAGCGCTGCCTGGTAGTTGGAGTTGGAGCCGAAACTCGTGGAGTTGCCGAATGCGTAGCCTGCGCTGGCGAAAATGCCATTGCTGAACAGTTTCTTCCATGCCACGCCATTGTTATAACGTGTGCCGGTCGCGCTGGCCGCGTAGAAAATCATCTGCTTGAAGTTATTCGAATTGGTCCAGCCGCCCTCTTCCGTCGTCAGGCGCGCCGAGCCGTACGGGTCGCCATAGATCGTCGATGCGTCGCGCGCGATCGTGTTCTGGAAACCTGCCGTGATCTTGCCGAACGTGTCGTTCTCGATACCCACCCATGCGTCACGGTCGAAGATCTGGCCCGGATCTTCCATCTGGCCGTTGGCGACAACGAATTCGCTCTCAAGGCGGAAAATGACCTTCGTTCCACCACCGATGTCTTCCGCGCCCTTCAGACCCCAGCGGCTGCCGCTGAACCACGGTTCGCCGTCGTTGCCCATACCAATGACGTGATTGCCGTTCGCATCCGCGTGCGTCCGATAGGTGGGAAAGCTCAGGTCCATCAGGCCGTAAAGCTGGACGCTCGACTGTGCGTGCGCACCGGTTGCGGCGAAAGCGCCTGCCGTAACGGCCAAAGCCAGATACTTTTTCTTCACGATCGTCTCCTCTGATTACAACGTTGAAATTTTCGTTCTCGTCGACTGCGGTGACTGCCGTCCGAATATCCGGACAACGGCCCCGACTGCCGATGAGCGCAATCCTAGTTTTCTCAATCCTTCACGCAGCTTTCCCGTATCACCTGCACAACTAAGTGAATTCACTGATATACGTCGCTAATTCGGCGTTCGCTACGCGGTATCGATGCTGCACGGGATGGTGCCGACCCGCTTCAGCGTGGCAGGCCGTTCGGAGAAGTAAAGCGGCACGCCACCGGCGTCGAACTCGATCACCGGCGCGTCTTTTGAAACAACGTGATCCATCAGGTAAAGCCGTGCAAGTCGCCGGCACCGCGAAGGCGGCGCCGGCGGCGCAACGAAATTGCGCTGCAACAGACAGGCAGCAGCGACCGGCAAGCGCCGGCTTATTTCGAACCGGTGAACTCGTTGGTGTAGGTTTTCGCCAGCTCGATATGCTTGCCTTTGACCGACGGGTTGAACGCCGACAGCACCTTCAGCACGGTCTCGGGACCGTCGGCCGGCATCTTGCCGTCCTTCGTAAACATGGGCAGCGACGCTTTCAACGCGCTCACGTAAAGCTGTTTGTCTTTCTGATAGTCGTCAGGCATCTTCGCTGCAATTTCTTCGGCGCTATGCGTGCTGATGAATTGCATCGTGCGAACGAACGCGTGCGCAAGCTTTGCTGCTTCCGCCTTGTGGGAATCGACCCATGCCGCCTGGACATAGAGGCTCGACGCCGGGTAGGTGCCGCCCAACGCCGCCTTCGTGCCTTCGACCGAACGCATGTCGACAAGCACCTTCGCGTCGCCGGATTTCTGCAAGGCCGAGACGGTCGGCTCGGTCGTCATGCCGGCGTCGATGCGACCTTGTTTGATCGCCGCGATAAAGCTGGCGTCAGCGCCCACCGGCAGCATCGTGTATTCCGTGGACTGGATGCCGTGCTGTCCGGCGAGGTATTGCGTAAGGAAGCTTGTTGAAGAACCCAGGCCAGTCACACCCAGCGTCTTGCCCTTCACGTCCGCCATCGATTTGACCGTTTCGGCCGCTTTGGTCGATACCATTTCGACCTCGCCCGGCACTTGCCCGAACACGACGATCGCCTTGACGTCCTTGCCCTTGGTTTGCAGATCGATCGTATGGTCATAGAAACCGACGACGGCCTGAACGGCGCCGGCCAGCAGTTCGTTTTCAGCGTCAACGCCGGCTGGCTGCGACAGAAGCTCGACATCGAGCCCTTCATCTTTGAAATAGCCGAGCTGTTCGGTCAGGCGCGCCGGCAAATAGATCAACTTCGTGATACCGCCGACCATGATCGTGATCTTCTCGCCGCCGGCGGCTATCGCTTGCTGCGACGCAAGACTGAACAGCAGGCCGGAAGCAACGGCGATATGGCGCAGCGTGCGAAAGCTAGGGGTCATCGATAGTCTCCGTTATTGTCCGGTGCGGCGGAATGCCGCCCGTCTGCATCGATGAGGCGATTCTAGGGGGCCGAATCCTTCTCGCTGCTTACACGGAGACCGAGGATCCGTACGGGATTTCCATGAGAGACGAGCACCCAAAAAAAAGCCAAGGCGGTGGAGCCTTGGCTTGGAGAATTCTGCGGATCGAGCGATCCGGCAGAATCCAGAGGTGCCTGCTGCGCCTTGGAACGCAGCAGCCCCCAGGTACGGCAACAACAGCCTGGCGAGCGCGAAAGCTCAATGCCGGGCTTTGCTCCAGTGCGGCCAGTAGTGGCGGTGATCCAGATGTCTAAGCCGCTTGCGACGCATCTGCTCCCGGTAATAATGAGCGGCGACGAACACAGGTGCCATCGCCAGCACGAACGAACCCATAACGATTCCCACTGCTTCACTCATCGCGACCTCCATTGCAGAACTAGCGAACAGGTGACCACACCACTTTCAGTCCACGAATTGGACGCTGGAATTCGTGATCCCAGCATCCGTAAGCAATCCTTCATATGGGCCAGAGACCTCAACACGGGCATTGCTGCCCGCGCCAGTTCTATCGCTTCGCGCCCGCGGCTACGGGAGCCTGCTCTGAGTTGTTGCGCACGGCCTTCGATGCCGTGGCTGTGACTGCATCAAAATTACTCTCGACGGCATGCACGGCCTGCTGCCCCGTTTTCTGCAGCGTTTCATACAGGGTCGTGGTGGCGGCAATCGCGGATTTCCACGCGGCGATCGCTGCTTCGGAGCCAGTGGGAGCATGCTTCGCCGCTTCTTCGACGAGTGCCTGCACGCGATCGTTGTACCGCTCGTAGTGCGTCTGTGCGAGTTGCGTAACTTCAGCCTGAGTGGTCGATGCGATCTCGAACACTTGCTTGCCGTATGACAGCGATTTTTCCGCGAAGGGCCCGGTGAAACCGGCTTGCAGCGAGAACCATTGCGGCGGCTCCGTCGTGCCGGACGCCTTCGCCATGTTTTCCTGCGTCTCGGCCAGCGTGGCCCTGACGGCCTGCAGGTTCAGCGCGACCAGTTTTTCGACGCCTTCAAAGATCTTTCCGGCCACCCCGAAGAACGCGTCGACGTTGGCCTTCTGTGCAGCAACCTGCTCGGGACTCAATAGAGCCATGATTGAATTCCTCAAAATTCGGTCCGGCGCGCGAAGCCCCGATCAGACGGGTGTGATGCGGCGGATCGCGATGGTGAATAAATCGAAACGGGTGTCGCAGATGCCTAGCGCATCCGGGCAACCGCCTTGAGAATGGAATCACCTTCGCTTGTGATCCGGGGTCGCGAACGTCCTGACGCGAGGTTTTCCAGTGATATGAGTTGCTGCTCGAGCAGGGCGTCGAGCTCGGCGCGGTCCAGTTCGATCTGATCCGGCGCGTTCTTGATGAGCATTAAGGTAGCGAATTCATGGGGACTCAGCATATCGTCTCCTCGATTTAGTCTATCTGCACGGGAAGCATTAATTACCCCTCCAGCGTGAATGCCCGGCAAATATTCCTGCCGTCTCCGCAAAGCGATCGTTCGAGAAATCGCATCGGGGAGACGCCATCATAACCGCTCAATTTTCAAATGCAATATGCGGGATGCGTTTTATCAAAGCGGCTGTTTTGTCTGCTGAATACTTCCGCATCGCGTGGTCGCGCCTTGCTCCCGACAACACCGCCCCACCCCCGTGGATACCGGCCTGGCATGGCCGATAGGTTGATCCGGTCAACCCGCCAATGTTTGAATCGAAGGCTTAATTAACAATATCGATTCACCGTGATTTCATGGAGTCTGTTTATATTTGAATATTGTATTTATAGACCGGCACTTTATCGCGGCGACCATCCATACCGCGACATTGCGAAATATTTATTACAGCGCGCATCAATTTTAAAAATAGCCGGAATTTCAATCAGCGCGAAGGCCTCTGACTTATTTATCGGGTTGAACTCCACAACCCGCAATACCGCTAACCGCGCAGAAACCAACGGAGGCGATTCGCCTGAAGTCCGCTCAGGTCCGTGCCGGCCAGACTGCCGAAGGAATGCCGACTGCTCCGTCGAATAGCCACCTCGCTGTGCGCAACAGCGCCGCGCTCAGCACTTCAGGCTGGCCGGGGCTTCCGCCGAGAACGAGTTCCACCGTAAACTCGCCTGTCGGGTGCTCCACCGACACGCGTTTTCGCATGCCGTCAGCGTCCACATCGGCCAGGCCCGCGCAGACCGTACCCGGCAGCACCGCGGCCGTGGCCACGCTCACCGCACCGAGTACACCGATCGACGCGTGGCAGCGATGCGGAATAAAGCTGCGCGTACTGATCGTGCCGCCCTGGCGAGGCGCCGCCACCAGACACATCTTCGGGACCGTGCGCGCGCCCACATCGCCGAGATTCATCATCGGTCCCACCGCAAGCCGGATCTTTTCGATGCGCGCTTTCAGTTCTTCATCCGCGTCGAGTTGCTCGCGCGTTTCGTAGCCGGTTCGCCCGAGATCGCGCGCTCGCATGAGCACGAGGGGCATGCCGTTGTCGATGCACGTCACGTCGATACCGTCGACCGTAACCTTGAGATGCCCCGTAGGCAGCAGCGTGCCGCAGGTGGAACCAGCCGTGTCCCGGAACTCGAGCGGAATGGGCGCTGCGAGGCCTGGCACGCCGTCAATGCGGGCATCGCCTTCGTAGGTGACGCGGCGTCCCGGCGTGCTGACCGTCGCTACCGCGATCTGCCCGGTGTTGACCATGTGAATTGCGACCCGTGTGCTGCCATCGCGCGCATCCACGAGACCGCGTTCGATCGCAAACGGGCCGACGCCCGCGAGAATGTTGCCGCAGTTCTGTCCGAGATCGACCCGCGCCTCGTTCACGACGACTTGTGCAAACAGATAGTCGACGTCGGCATCGTCGCGTGTGGAGGACGAGATGATCGCCACCTTGCTCGTCAACGGATCGGCGCCGCCAATACCGTCGATCTGACGCGGATCAGGCGAACCCATCACGGCAAGCAGAACACGGTCTCGCTCAGCGGGATCGGCCGGCAAATCCGACGCCATGAAATAGGCGCCTTTCGACGTGCCGCCGCGCATCATCATGCACGGAATACGCGTTTGTGCGCGACTGGGCATGACCTCGCCTCTCCGTCAAAGATCTTCGGCCGAGACGACGTAGCGTAGGCCTTTTTGCGCGAGTTTCTCGCGCATCGCGTAGTAGTCGAGACCGAGCGCGCCGCCGGCCAGCGCAGCACGCGTCCTCTCTTCCTTCGCCATACGTGCTTGCGACGCCTGCGCGACACTCACCACGGTATCGAGCGGCACAACGACCACGCCGTCATCATCCGCAACGATGACATCGCCGGGATTCACGATCTGCTGCGCGCATACCACCGGAATATTCACCGAACCGAGCGTTTCCTTGACCGTGCCTTGCGCGGACACGGCCTTCGACCAGACTGGGAATTTCATTTCCCTGAGCGAGGCGACATCGCGACATCCCGCGTCGATGATCAGTCCGCGCACGCCGCGCGCCGCGAGCGAGGTCGCCAGCAGGTCGCCGAAATAGCCGTCCTCGCAGGGCGAAGTCGGCGCCACAACGAGAACGTCACCCTCGCGGCATTGCTCGACGGCAACATGCAGCATCCAGTTGTCCGACGGCGGCACCAGCACCGTCACCGCCGACCCCGCGATAGCCGGCCCCGAGTAGATCGGCCGCATGTAGGACGCAAGCAGGCCGAGACGGCTCTGCGCCTCGTGAACGGTGGCGGCGCCCGCATGCTGCAGCCCGGCCACGTCGCGCGGATCGGCGCGGCGGATAGTCGTCACCACGACGCCCCGCTTCATGCCAGATCTCCCGTCACGGCCGGCGTGATGCGCTGATAGCCTTCCGCGTATTGAATATCGCGCGTGGCCGTGATGCCGATATTGCGCTTGGCCTGCACGCCGCGTTGCAAGGCGACCCGCGTGTAGTAGTCCCACAGGTGCTCCTGGCCGGCCATGCACTCGATCGCGCGGCGTTTGGTGTCCCAGACCTCGGTGATATCGAGGAACGTATTGGGCATCCATTCGCATTGTTCCGTCTGATGCGGTTCGAACGCGTAGACGGGCGGCGCACCGACCACCTTCTGCCCGGGATTGTGACCTTCGGCCTGGGCGATGATCCGCGCTTCCTGCGCCACGTGCATAGCGAGCGGATGATCGAAGTTGTATGGGTCTTTCTGCGAATGACTCAACACGAACGCCGGCTGCAGTTCGCGGTATACATCGACAAGGCGCATCAGGGCCTCGTCCGACACGCGCAATGGGTAATCGCCGAGGTCGAAAAAATCGACTTCCGCACCGAGGATGTCCGCGGCCCGCTCGGCCTCCTCCCTGCGCGCCGCCTTGACCTTCCCGATCGTCATTTCGCCTTTGCGCCAGAGTTTGGCCGACTCTCCGCGCTCACCGAATGAGAGACACACGACCTTCGTACGGTATCCGTTTTTTTTGTGGAGAGCGATTGCGCCACCTGCTCGCCACACGAAATCGGCGCTATGCGCGCTCACCACCAACATCGCCTTGTCTGCCATTTCCAACCCACCCGTGTTCACTATGTGATGGGCACTATTGTAGGATTCGAAGGTGGCCAGGAAGCACCTAAAGGAGCGTGCAATGCTATCTAATCTGTTTATCGGAATGTATCGGAACCGCGCTGGCCCGGCATTTTTCCGCCAGAACGGGGCAGGAAGATTTCTTGACCCACATCCACCCGGACGCGCACCGTTTCTATGAAAAACTCTGCTTCGTTGCCAGTCACGAGGGTTGCAAGATCATTTTCTGGTGCTGCAGAGTTCGGTAGCCTTCTCAGCGGAAAACCGCTCCGCACACGCCCGCCGCACCCTCTCGACCGTCACGGACCAGCCTTCGCCCGCTGCCCGGCGGAACAGCCGCAGCGTGTGCGGATACCACGGCGAATCGTTGCGCTCGTGCATCCAGCGCCAGTCAATGTCTTTCTCCGGCAGCATCACCCAGCACGGTTTGCCCAGCGACGCGGCCAGATGCGCCGTGGACGTGTCCACGCAAATCACCAGATCGAGTTGCTCGATGATTGCGGCGCTGTCCGCGAAATCGTTCACCGCCGAGCCGAGTTCGAGCAGCGGTTGACCGGCCGGTGGGTTTTGCGCCTCATCCTCGCCCTGGCCTTTTTGCAGGCTGACGAAGCTCAGACCCGGCACGCTCCAGAGCGGCGCGAGCGTGGCCAACGTTGGAATCGACCGGTTTGCATCGTTATGGTGTTTCGCATTGCCTTTCCACACCAGCCCGACCTTGCGGCCGGGCGGCATGGTCTCGAGTATCGGCCGCCACTTTTCGACGAGCGACGGCTCAGCCGCAAGACGAACCGCGCGCGGAATCGTGTCCACCGTCGTACGCAAGTGGAGCGGCGCGCTCAACAGGCTCGTCCAGCAGTCGTATGTCGATGCGGCTACGCCGGCCAACGCCGTATCGTGATCGAGCACGGCATCGACGCCGTCCACCGTAGCCATCAGCCGGTGCAAGGCAGGCGCACACGCAAAGGCGATATGCCCGGCCCCTTGCGCCTTGAGCAAAGCGAAATAGCGGCTGAATTGAACCATGTCGCCGAGTCCGTCTTCCTGCCAGACCAGCAAGGACTTGCCGGCGAGCGTGTCGCCTTGCCACTGCGGACAGCTCAACATGGCGCGCGTCTTGTGATGCACGAAACCCGGCTGTTCATAGCGGCACTCATATAACCGCCAACCCTCTTCAAAGCGGCCCATGCCGAGCACCAGCACAGCCAGACCGAACCGGGCGTCGCCGTAATCGGGGCGTAGAGCGAGCGCCCGCAGGTAAGCGGCTTCGGCTTCCGGCAGCCGCTTGAGTTGCGCCAGCGCGGTCCCGACGTTGTAGTGAGCCTCGGCCAGATCGGGACGGAGCGCGAGCGCTTGTGCGAAGGCCTCGACCGCCTCCGGCAAACGGTCGAGCTGACGAAGCACGCAACCCAGGTTGTTGTGCGCGTGAACGATGTCGGGCCGACAGCGAATCGCCTCGCGGTAAGCCATTTCGGCCTCGGGCAGACGCTCCAGGCTGGCTAGCGCGAGGCCGAGGTTGTAGTGCGCCTCGGCATAGTCCGGGCGAAGCGCGATTGCCTCCCGGTACGCCGCCTCAGCCTCGGGCAGACGCTTGAGATCAGCCAGCACCGCACCGAGGTTGAGGTGCGCCTGGGCGTAGTCCGGGCGAATCGCCAGCGCGAGCCGGCAAGCCAACTCGGCCTCGGGTAGGCGGTACGTCGCCTTCAGCACACCGCCGAGGTTATTGAGCGCTTCAGGATACTGGGGCTTGATGGTCAGCGCCTGCCGGTATGCGGCGTCCGCCTCGGCAACGCGGCCGAGTTCCATCAGCACGTTGCCCAGGTTGTTGTGCGCCTCGGCGTGTTCCGGCAGCCCGATCAGCGCCTCGCGATAGGCCACTTCCGCCTCATGCAGGCGGCGCAGTTCGTGCAATACGATAGCCCGGTTGTAGTGCGCCTCCGCGTAGTCGGGGCGGATCGCGACCGCCTGACGATATGACGCCTCCGCCTCGTCCCTGTAGCCCATCCCGTAGAGCACGGTGCCGAGATTGTTGTGCGCGTCGGCCTGGCCGGGACGCAACGCGACCAGTTGCCGATAGACCGCCTTGGCCGCCGACAGGCGGCCGTGCGATTTGAGCAGCATGCCGAGACTGCTGTACACCTCGGCATAGTCGGGTTTTGCGCGCAGACACTGGCGCCAGTAGGTTTCCGCGTCGGACAGGTTGCCCATGCCGTACCAGCAGGCGCCGGCAATATTCAACGCGTCGGCCCGCGCGTCTTGCGCCACCTCGTCGTGCGGTTCGAGGATCGGCTTCACCAACGACCAGGCATCGGCGAATTGCCCGTTTTTGCAGAGCAATGCCGCCTGCTGATTGATGTCGGCTATCGAGGAGGCGCGCGTCTGCGTGGCGGTCATGAGTCGTGGTTACTGGTTGCGGTGGCGGTCGGGCCGGGTCAATCGTGTTTTGTGCACCCTGTCCGGCGTTTCGCGTTTCTGCGCGTCCACGCAGGGGGCGAAGCGCTGACAGGGAGAGCGGAACATTTACCACGCAGCTTAAGGGAAACGGTCAGGCTGTAACGCCCCGAAATGAGCGGGATTCGGCCTTCTAATCCAACGCTATAAACGGAATCACACGAGAAAAGACCGTGTGGCAGTGCTAGAATCGCCCGCGTCTTTACGTTCACCACCATGACTCCACGCTCCCATAACCGCATGACCGCATGGCTTGGCCTGATCGCCATGTGGCTTGTCGTGTTCGCGCCGGTCGTGAGTCAGATGCTGGTATCGAACCGCGCGAACGAGCCCTTCGCGGCGCTCTGTTCGGCGCTACAGCCGGCCAATCAGAGCCTGGTGAGCCAATCTACGCAGGCCAACCCGGCGCCTGTCCATCCCAGCCATGACGACGCCTTCGGCGCATGCGGCTACTGCCACCTGCTCCAGCATCACGTCGCCCTGCCGAGCGTCGCAGCCGTCGAACCGCCGCCCGCGCTCGCGCTTGCCGGCACTGTGCCGCCCGCCCTCTCCACCCGCTTCACGCCGCTCGGCGCGTTCCCGTCCGGACGCCCAAGAGGCCCGCCCGCCGTTTCCTGATCGCTGTTGTTCCTGATCGCGCATCTTGTCGCACCCGTTGAGGGGGCGCGCGATCGCCTGTTCAATGCATCAAGGAAACGTTCATGCTCAACTTCGCTTTGCGAAGGCTGCCCTTTTGCGCCCGGCGCGGCGCTCGGCGCATTCCATCCGGCCTGCGGCCGCTGTCGTCGCTGTCGTATTTCCCAGCGCTAATTCCGGCCTTCGCACCGGCATTTATCGCCTCCCCGGCTCACGCGGATAGCGCGCCCGCCGACGCCACGCTGCCTGCTGTTAGCGTCACCGCCAATGCCAATACCGTCGCCGCCCCGCGCGCCGTCGACCCTGACCTGCCGGCCTCGGTCGAGACCGTGACGCGCGGACAGTTCGACAACTGGAACATCGTCAACACCGAAGACGTGTTGAAGTACATGCCGAACCTTGCCGTGCGCAAGCGCTTTATCGGCGATCTGAACTCGATCATCGCCGTACGCGGCACCAGCAATACGCAGAGCGCACGCGGCCTCGTCTACGCGGACGGTCTGCTGCTCAGCAATCTGCTGGGCAACAGTTATTCGTTCCCGCCGCGCTGGTCGATGGTGTTTCCCGACGAGATCCAGCAGGTCGACGTGATCTACGGCCCGTTTTCCGCGCTCTATCCGGGCAATTCGCTAGGCGCCACGGTACTCATCAGCACCCGCATGCCGAAGAAGTTCGAAGCCGAAGCCGACGTCAAAGCCTTCACCCAGCACTTCAGCCTGTTCGGTGTGAATCAGAATTTCAACGGCAGCGAGACGAGCGCGTCGATCGGCGATCAGATCGGGAAGTTCTCGTATCGGTTGGGCGTGAATCACCTTGAGAACACGAGCCAGCCGCTGCAATTCGCCTCGCTGGCGAAGTCGAGTACGCCCGCGAAGGCCGGCGACACGCCGGTGACCGGCGCTTACTTCTACAACAACCAGACCAACACGCCGACCGCGGTGCTCAGCGTGAACGGCGAAGGAATCGAACACACGGTGCAGGACCAGTTCAAGCTGAAGATGCAGTACGACTTCACGCCGACACTGCAGGCCGCCTTCACGCTCGGCTACTGGCACCAGACCTATAACAGCACGACGTCGAGTTTCCTGCGCGACGCGAACGGCAACCCGGTATACAGCGGCAAGGCCGCGATCGGCGGCTACGAGTACACGATTCCGGCTGCCGCTCTCGCCCCGAGTCTCGGCCACAGCGAGAACTGGCTATACGGGCTCACGCTGAAAACCCGCAACGCCACCGGCTGGAACGGCGAAGCGATCGCTTCGTACTACGACGTCGGCAATAGCGTGGCGCGCACCGCGAATTCGGGTGCACCGGGCAACGGCCCCGGCACGGTGATCTTTGGCGACGGTACCGGCTGGAAAACGCTCGATCTGCGCACCACCTACACACCCGTCACGCCGCAAGCGGGCCTGACGAGTCACGCGCTGAGCTTCGGCTATCACTACGACAACTATTTCCTCGACAACGAGAGCTACAACACGCTGAACTGGCGCGACGGTGCGGCGACGTCGTTTGCCAATGCATTCAAGGGCAAGACGCAGACTCAGGCGCTGTATGCCCAGGATGCATGGCACTTTCTGCCGCGCTGGAAGCTGGTCTACGGCGTACGGTACGAAGACTGGCAAGCCTATGGCGGCTCGCAGGCGCTGCCCGGCAAAGCCTTTCCGTACAGCGACGCGAACCAGCATCATTTTTCGCCGAAAGCCTCGCTGTCGTTCGACGTCACCGACGATCTGAGCTTGCGTGCATCGATTGGCCGCGCCTATCGGTTTCCGACGGTGGGCGAGATGTTCCAGGGGCAAATCAACGGCTCGTCGGTCATCAACAACAATCCGAATCTGAAGCCCGAAGACGATCTCTCGAAGGAGTTGACCGCTGAATGGGCTCACTGGAATGGCGTGTTCCGTTTCTCGCTGTTTCAGGACGACGTGAAGAACACGATCTTCAGTCAGACCGATACGACGGTGATTCCGAACGTGACGAATTTCCAGAACATCGGCAAGGTGCGCTCGCGTGGCGTCGAAACCAGCTACTCAGGACAGGATGTATTCGTGCGCGGTCTCGATCTGCTTGCGAGCGTGGCGTACACGCAGTCGAAGATCATCGCCAATGCGCAGAACCCGGCGACCGTCGGCAAGTACTTCTATCGGATTCCGCTGTGGCGCGCGAATCTCGCGGCGACGTATCACATCGACGAACGTGCGGCGCTCACGCTCGCCGCGCGCTACTCCGGCCGCGAATACAACACGCTCACCAATACCGACACGAATCCCGATGTATTCGGCGGCACCAGTTCGTACACGGTGGCGGACGCGAAGTTCACGTTCAAGCCGACCAAATTGAGTGAAGTCGGCATCGGCGTCGACAACCTGTTTGACGCGCGCTATTTCGTCTATCACCCGTATCCGGGCCGCACGTTCTACGTCGAAGCGAAGTTGCGTATGTGAACACGCGATTGGCATGCGCGGTTTGCGCTCGCCCGGTACTCGACGTGCTCGTCTTGTACTCGACGCGCTCGCGAGTTGCAAACCAGCGCATGCATCGCTGCGCAAACCGATCGACCCATTTTTTGCTTCAGGAGGATTGAATGTCCACCACCACCGCTCAACGCGCGACCTCGGCAACTGGCGCCGCGAACGCCGGCTACCGGACGCTCTGGCGCTGGCACTTTTACGCGGGTCTCTTTGTGATGCCGTTTCTGGTGGTGCTTGCGATCACCGGCACGCTATATTGCTTCCAGCCACAAATCGAGCCGCTGCTTTACCCGCACCGCCTGATCGTCGAACCGCAATCCACACCCAGGCTGACTGAAGACGCATTGCTTGCCAAAGCCCGCGCGGCGATGCCGGCCGATGCGCGCGCGGTGACGGCGCCTATCGCGAGCGCGTCGGACCGCAGCACGGAGTTCATCTTTCGCCTAGCCGATGGCGAAAAACAGAGCGTCTATCTGAACCCATACAGCGGCGAAGTATTGGGCACGCTGAGCGTCGAGCGTCGCTTCATGCAGGTGGACCGCATGCTTCACCGTAAGCTGCTGCTCGGCAAACCAGGCGAGTTGCTGATGGAGTTGGCCGCGTGCTGGACGCTGGTGATGATCGGCACCGGCATCGCACTCTGGTGGCCGCGCGAGAAGACTACTGCGCGCGCGGCGCTGGTGCCGCGTTTCTCGCTGCAAGGACGCGCGCTTTGGAAGAATCTTCATGCCGTGATGGGTATCTGGCTCGCGCTCGGCGCGCTCATCTTCGTGCTGAGCGGTCTGCCGTGGACAGGCTCATGGGGTAGGCAGTTCAAGGCGCTCGCGAGCGCCGCCAATCTTGGCGCGCCGCCGGGTTCGTGGGGCGGCTTGCCGTTGCGTTCCGCGATGCCGGGGATGAGCGCCGGTGAGCATGCGGGTGTTGCCGATACACGCGCTGAAACGCACACGGCTCACAGAGCGAACGGAGCCCACGCATCAAGCAATGAACACGGCGCGCACGAAGCGAACATGGACTCGATGCCGGGCATGGTGATGGACGATCTGCCGTTGCCGCTCACGCCATGGGCCGTCGGCAACACGCCGGTGCCGCAATCCGCCGATGCACACGCGGCGCAAGCGCTGCCGCTCGGGCGCATCGTTGCTCTCGTCGCATCGCTCGGCGTCCCGGGCGGTTACGACATCGTGCTGCCTGCATCCGCTACAGGCGTCTACACCGTCTCGTACTTTCCCTCCGATCCGAAAGACGAGCGCACGCTGTACATCGACCAATACAGCGGCACGGTGCTGAAAGACATCCGTTACGGCGATTACGGCGCGGTGTCGAAGGCCGTCTCGTACGGCACATCGTTGCATATGGGCCGCTATTTCGGCGTCGCCAATCAGATTCTCTGTGCCGCGATTTCGCTTGGGCTCGCGGGAATGGCCGTGACCGGTTGCGTGATGTGGTGGAAACGTCGGCCGCAGCGCTCACTCGGCGCACCGTCGCGCGAACGCGCCGCGCCACCGATGCGTGGCTGGAAAACCGGCCTCGTTCTGCTCGGCATCGTCTTCCCATTGATGGGCGCCACGCTGCTCGCGGTGTGGCTCGCCGATCGCACGATTTTTGGCCGCGCCATGCGGCAATCTGCTTAACGCTTCATTTCCGCCGTTAGAACCAAAGAGCACATCATGAAGACATCACGCAAACTTTTACTCGCCGCCTTGCTGTGCGGTTCATCCATTCAGGCCTTCGCGGGTGCCGCTGCAACCGCGAGCGTATCCGACTGCTGGATCCGCGCGCTGCCGGGTGACCTGCCATCGGGTGGCTATTTCAAGGCCAGTAATGCGGGTGATCAACCGGTCAATCTCGTCGGCATCAGCACTGAAGCTTTCGGCATGGCCATGCTGCATCAGACGCAAAGTCAGGGCAGCACGTCTTCCATGGCGATGGTCCATCAGGTAGCGGTGCCCGCGCACGGCTTGCTCGTCTTTGCACCGGGCAACTATCACGTGATGCTGGAGCATCCGAAACAGCCGCTCAAGATCGGCACGACGATCCCGCTGACGTTCTCGTTCAGCGACGGCGAGAAAATCACCGCCGCCTGTGCCGTAAAAAGCGCGAGTACGATGAGCCAGTAACATGCCGGATAATCAATGCGGCAAGCTTAAAATCGCCTTACACATGACCCCGGCGCGGCGAATCAGGCGCACCGCATCGGCCCCGAGGCAGCCCATGCCGAAGCGACACTTGCAATGGTGCGGCGTGCGATCCACCGCCGCTTACTCAGGAGAAGCAAATTGAACTCGAAACTTAGCCGGCCGGCATTGATCGCCGCTGCCCTCGCAGGACTCGCGGCCACCGGGATCGGCGCAGCGCATGCGGACGAGAAGGTTCAGTGCTTTGGCATCGCCAAGGCCGGTCAGAATGACTGCGCGAGCAAGACCGGTGTGCACGGCTGCGCCGGTGAGGCCAAGGTCGACAACGACAAAGGCGACTTCAAGACCGTGCCGAAAGGAACCTGCAAGAAGATGGGCGGCAAGATCGACGCACAGCATTCCTGATGCCAATGCGGCGATCCTGTGCCAGTCGATGCCTATGATGCATCCCCTCGTCCCTTCTGCCTGCGCGCCGCCCGGCATCGGTATCGGGTTACGCCATGCCCATTACCGCGACTTCCTCCGTGCTACGCCGGCGGTCGACTGGGTCGAGGTACACAGTGAAAACTATTTCGGCGACGGCGGCTTCGACCTGCACGTGCTCGACACCGTGCGACGCGACCTGCCCATCAGTTTGCACGGGGTCGGTCTCGGCCTTGGCTCGGCGAAGCCACTCGACGCAGTACACGTTGCGAAGCTCAAACGTCTGATCGAGCGGATCGAGCCGGCTGTCGTCTCCGAACATCTTTGCTGGGGCGCGACATCGGCCGGCCATCTGAACGATCTTTTGCCGATGCCTTTGACTGAGGCAGCGCTCGCGCTGCTCGCTTCGAGTGTCAGCGAATTGCAGGATGCGCTCGGGTGGCCCGTTCTACTGGAAAACGTCTCCACCTACGTTCGATTCCGCGACGATCAGTACAGCGAGACGGCATTCCTTGCCGAACTCGCGTCACGCACGGGTTGCGGCGTATTGCTCGACGTGAACAACCTGTATGTGAACCAATGCAATCATGGAGAGGACGCCATCGCGGCCATGAACGCACTGGCGATCGGCACGATTGGCGAGATTCATCTTGCAGGTCATCGCGTGACGGACATCGCCGTCGTCGACGATCACGGTTCGCCTGTCACCAACGAAGTCTGGGCAGTCTATGAATACGCACTGCAGCGGTTCGGCACGATACCGGCGCTGATCGAGTGGGATACCGATATACCGGCGTTAAGCGTCATGCTCGATGAAGCCAGCCGCGCCCGTGATATCCAGAAAACCGTTCACGCCAGGCGCTCGGCCCTCACCCCTTCGACTCAACACGACGCCGGCGATGCGCACGTCGCTTGAGTCACTGCAGCGCATGTTCGCCGAATCGCTGGAGGGCGAACAGCGACCTGTGCTTTCGCAACTGCAATACACGGGACGCGGAGTCGATCACGCGCAAGGTCGCGCCGACAGCCCTGCATGCGTCGCTGAACAAACACCACGCTGCAACGGCAACGGCAATGGCGCCGAACTCGCGGACAATCTGCGCCAGCGCGTCGACCTGTATCGGAGCAGCATTCGCGCTAATCGGCGGACTGCACTCGCGAGCGCCTATCCCGTCTTGTTGGCGCTAGTCGGCGAAGACTACTTCGATGCACTGTCAGTGGCCTACGCGCAAGCACATCCGTCACAGAGCGGCGACCTCAATCGCTTCGGCGCAGCGCTACCGGCTTTCATCGAAACCTACGAACAGGCCCCCCGTTTCCGTTATTTCGCCAACCTCGCGCGTCTCGAATGGTCGCTGCATCTGGCCTACTTTGCCGCGGACGCCAACGTGCTTACGCAAGCGGAATGGACCGTCATCCGTCCCGAAGATTTACTCGAAGCGAAACTGGCCGTGCATCCCGCCTGCGCGCTCTTCTCCTCGCGCTATGCGATCGCCGAGATCTGGACTGCGCATCAGCCGGGTGGCTCCTTTCCGGCAGATCTCGAGTCACCGACCTATGCACTGGTTGTGCGACCGCAATGGCGGCCGCAGATACTCGTTCAAAGCGCCGCCGCACATGCGGCCTTCGATGCGTTGCAACGCGGAGCGACGCTCAATGAAGCGCTCGACTCGGCATTTGCAATCGATGCCGAATTCAATTTCACGTCGCAATGGCGCGCGTGGATCGCGGCCTCGGCGATTACCGGCCTCCAGCCCGGTACGCAGACCGCCCAGCCAGCGCCTTAACGACCTGCCGAACCGTCCATTCAGAAGAATTTCGATTGCACCGTTGCTCACTCTGCACGTTTACGTTAAATTATGCTCGATTATGCTCGTTTGGCAATCGAGCAAGGTGAAGTCATGCAACGAACGCGACAGGACGCAATGGACGGGCTTCTGCCCGAGGAACGGGAGCGGCTGATTCTGGAACGGCTGCAGGCGCAGGGCCGCGTATTGGCATCCGAACTCGCTGCCGAACTCCAAACATCCGAACATACCGTCCGCCGTCACTTGCGCGAGCTGGCCGATCAGGGCCATTGCAAGCGCGTGTACGGCGGCGCCCTGCTGATCTCGCCAGCCGGCGTAGACGCCTCGGTCCGCATGCACGAAGCCGTGGATCGGAAGGCCTCTCTCGCGGTCGTCGCTGCGTCCATCGTCCGGCCCAAGCAGATCATTTTGCTGGACACCGGATCGACCAACGTCGCGATTGCCGCAGCGCTCCCGGACAACGCGGATTTAACCGTCGTGACGAACTCGCCTGAGGCTTGCGCGCGCCTCCTGAACCGGCCAGGCTTCGACATCATTCTTATCGGCGGGCGCATCGCGCAGCACGCAGCCGGCGCGACCGGCGCCACCGCCTTGCTGCAGATCCAGCAGATCAAGGCCGACCTTTGCTTTCTGGGTGCGTGTGCGTTCGATCCAGACGAAGGGGTCGCCGCATTCGACGCCGAAGAAGCCGAACTCAAACGGGCGATGGTGCAGGCAAGCAGCCAGGTCGCCATCGCCGTGACGTCGGAAAAACTGATGACCGCTGCGCCGTTTTACGTTGCGCCAGCGCGCGCCGTGGACCATCTGTTCGTCGAAGCGGATGTGACGGCCGAGCGGCGCGCCCAACTCGCAGCGGTGTGCGACAACGTGATGATGGCGCGCTCATGAAAGTACTCGCTAATCCCGTCAGCACACCGCTCATGAAACCGCTCAAGGAGCGGGTGGCCACCCTCGGCGTGTTTCTCGCCAACGGATTCGGGATCGGCGCCTGGGCAGTCGAAGTGCCACGCATCAAGGAAAGCCTGTCGCTCAGCGACACTTCGTTGGGGATCGCGTTGTTCGCCTTTGCGCTGGGGGCCATCATCGCGATGCCGCTGGCCGGACAGTTGGCGCCGCGCTTCGGCAGCGGCCGGGCCACCGCGCTGCTCGGCGCGGCGTTTGTCGTGGCGCTGCCGCTCCCCGTCTTCGCGCCGAACCTGGCGACGCTGTGCATCGTGCTCCTCGCGCTCGGTGCGGCGAACGGCGCGCTCGACGTCTCGATGAACGGCCACGCCAGCACGATCGAAACGCAATGGAAGTCGCCCATCATGTCGTCGTTTCATGCGGCGTGGAGTGCGGGCGGCCTGCTCGGCGCGGCGACGGGCGCCATGCTTCAGAAAGGCGGCGTCGGCGTGATAGGCGGTCTCGTGCTGCCGGACGTGTTCATCGCCGTCCTCATGGCCGCCGCCGCGGTGCTCGCGTTGCGCGATCTCGGTCCGCGCGCGGCCGTGTCCTCCAGCGGCTTCGCGTTGCCCAACGCCAAAGTGATGAAACTTGCCCTGCTCGCGTTCCTTTGCATGATGGTGGAAGGCGCGGTGGCCGACTGGAGCGCGGTGTATTTGCGCGCTACCTTGAGCGAAGCGGCCAGCGTCGCGGCAGTCGGCTATTCTGCGTTTGCGTTCTCGATGGCGGCTTGCCGCATCGTCGGCGACGTGTCCGTGCGGCGCTTCGGTTCGAGCAAGGTGATCGGCTTCGGCGGCCTGCTGGCGGCGGCCGGACTCGCGCTGGTGTTGAGCCTGCCGACCGTGCTCACGGCTTGCGTGGGCTTTGCCATGGTCGGCGTCGGCCTCGCGAATATCGTCCCGGTGATTTTCAGCGCGGCGGGCCGCTCGACTGTTACACCGGCTGTCGGTGTTTCGATGGCGGCCACTGCAGGTTATGCCGGCTTCCTGGTCGGTCCGCCGTTGATCGGACTCGGCGCGGGTTTGCTTGGCTTGCGCGTAGCGCTATGCGTGCTCGTCGTGGCCACCATGATCGTCTGTTTGACGGGCGGCAAAGCGGTGCGCGGCGCGAGCGTTGCCTAGAATACGCCCGGCTTGCGAGCGCAGCGGCCAGCTCAGCGCACCCAGCAGCGAACGCGGTTGCGCGCCGTCGTGCAGACCGGTGGCCGGCCATTCGTGCTTCGAGGGCACCCAGAGCGTGCCGAACAGGTGGTCCCACAGCGGCAGCAGTTGCGTGAAGTTGTGGTCGAAATGCTCGGTGCGGTTCGAGTGATGCAGGCGGTGGTATTGCGGATTGTTGACCCACGTCGTGAAGCGGCCCAGGTCGATGCGCAGGTTCATGTGCGCGAAATAATTGGCGAACATGAAAATGACCGCCGTGACGCCAACGATCCACGGCTCGACCTTGAACAACACGCCGACCACCGGATAGAGCAGGCAGCCCTTGAGGAGCACCTCGAACCAGTGATGCCTGAACGTCACCGTGACATTGAGTTCGGCAGCACTGTGGTGCAGTGAGTGCAGCTTCCACAGCACGGGCCATGCATGCTGCAAGCGGTGAAATGCATATTCCAGAACATCGAACGTCAACAGCACGACCACCATGGAAGCCAGCGCGCCCCACCCCCGCGAAGCCAGCACGACCCAGCCGCCGCCAAGCGCATTGATGATCGCGACGCTGGCCATCGCCATGAGCGGCCGCATGGCTTCCGCGAGCGCCATATACAGTGCCGCGTAGACGACGTTAAAGCGCATCCCGGCGCGCGACTGCAGCAACTCGGCCGGCCAGCGCCGCTCCAGCGCCGCGCCCACGCCCATCATCACCAGGGCGAGCGCGAAGCCGCCCAGCCAGTGCCGCACGTGGTTCAGCAGTTCAGGAAACTGGCCCGACGCAAACATGGAATTCCCCGGTAAATGCGGTTCGCTCGATCGCTTAGCCACCCGACATGGCGGTCATGGTCGGGAGCAACGGCCGCGCGACCTGGATCGCCGACGGGCCGACCAGCCCAGCCAGAAGCGTCGGGAAAATGAAAAGCATCAGCGGAAAGAGCCGCTTTAACGCGATCTTCGCAGCCTGCTCTTCGGCGTGCAAGCGCCGTTTGCCACTCAATATTCCACGAGGATGGTGACGCGGCGATTCGCTGCGCGCGCTGCGGCATCGTCGCCGATGATCAGGGGGAAGTTGTCCGCCCTGCCGATGGCGGCCATTCTGTGAGGTTCGATGCCCTTGTCGGCGAAGAATCGAACCACGGCGCCGGCCCGTGCCGACGACAGTTCCCAGTTGGATTCATATTTCGCTGTCGATATCGGCACATTGTCCGTGTGCCCCTCGACGAGGATGTTGTTCTTCGAGCGATCGCGCAGCACCCCCGCGATCTGATCCAGAACATCGAACGACTCCGGCAACAAGCGCGCGTCGCCCGAGTTGAAGAGAATTTTCGCGTTGATGGCGATTTCCACGCCTTGGGAGGCATTCGAAATCGTGATCTGCCGATTGTCCTGAAGCGGCGCCAGCAACGAAAGAAGCTGCCGTCTCGCGGCTTCCGGTGCGCCGGGCACGGCGACCTGCCCGTGGGTACTGCCGGTGGCCGCCTCCGCTTTCACCTCGCGGCGCTCGAGCATCCTGACTTCGAGTTCCCGGTTCTTCGCCAACTGCAGCGCGTAGAGCGCCAGGAACAGCACCATCAGCGTGGTGATGAGGTCCGCGTAGGAGATCAACCAGCGCCCGGATTGCGCCTCGCCATCGCCGTCGTCATCGTCGCGGTGGTAGCCCGTCTTGTCCGCCGCAAGGCGCTTGTTACCCGAGGAGATAGTCATGCTCGAAACGTCTGCTTCCGAATTGCGTTTGAATGAGCGCCTCGCGCGTTATCGCCAACCGATCGAGGCCGGCTATCCCTGGTTATGCCAGGCTATCCCAGGTTATCCCAGCAACTCAGCCGATCGTTCCCGGACGTCGCCCGCGAGCCGGGTTTCGATCGTATGGGGCGACTCCTTGCGCGAAATCGCGAGCAAGCCATCGAGGTACAAACGTCTGAACCGCAATTCGCTATCCACCTGTGCCCTGATCTTTCCGTACAGGGGCAGAAAAACCAGATTCGCCAACGCGAGACCGTACAGCGTCGCAACAAATGCGACCGCAATACCTTGCCCGAGTTGTGCCGGCTCGAGCATATGGCCCGTGACCTGAATCAAGCCGAGCACCGCCCCCAGAATGCCGAACGTCGGCGCATAACCGCCAGCCTGCTGCCATATCCGGGCGGCCGCCATGTGGTTGCGCTCATAGGCATCCAGTTCCCGTTGCAAGGCGTCTTCGAGCACCGCCGTCGACACCCCGTTGGCCAGAAGCTCCAGGCCTCGTTTGGCAAACGGGTTAATCCCGGCCGCCTCGATCGACTCGAACACGAGCATGCCGTTCAGCTTCGCCTGATCGCCCCACTCGAGCAGGACCGACAAGCTTTGCCGGTCGACCTGCCGCGCTTTCACGAACGCGAGCCGCAGTTGCTTCATGCCGTCATAAAACCTCGCCCACGTGTTCTGGATCATCACCGCGCCGAAGGTGCCGCCCAAAACGATGACGAACGCCTCCAGCTGAAACAGCGAGGTGAAATGACCACCCTCGAGCGAAAATCCGGCCACGATGGCGGTCACGCCGAACAGCGCGCCAAATAGCGTCAAAAGATCCATACATCCTCTCGAACGGCTGCCCCAGTGATCGGACCGGACCTGAAAGCATCCGTGGTCCGACCATCAGGCTCAGGCATCCACGTTGGAAAGCGGCGCGGCAGCCGGCGATTTGATCGCGCGCACGGTCTCGATGAAGCGTTCCTCGATTTCCGCGATCTCGAGCGGATCGATCTTGATCTCGCGGCGCATGACCCACGACACCTCCTTCTTGCGCGCCTCGGTCATCACCGAGAACAGGCGATCGGAAATCGGCTCGCCGGTCACGGCGGAAAGCAGTTTCGCGAGGTCATAGGTGTCGAAAGCGCTTATGGCTTCGAACAAGGTTCGCTGGTCGACGAACTCCAGATCGGCCAGCGACTTCAGTTCGCTCGCGCCACGGGGAGCACGCCGGGAAAAATACGTGATGCCCTTTTCCTCGACGTAATTCAACACCTTGGTCTTGCGAAACGCGAAGATGTCTTCGGCGATTTCCGCATGCGAGAGCTTGTTGAGAATCAGATTCTTCTCGACGCCGATCAGGGCTTCCAGGTCGGCCAATTCGATCAGTTCCAGTTCGCTGTTGATCGACACGTCGAGATCGTGGTCCGCTACCTGCTGGGCTCGTTCCGTGATCCGCACGGGATCGAAGGTCACGAGCTGCCGGCCGGCTGCGCCGTCCTGCGCCGAATAGCGCGCCGACAGCGTGCTCAGGCGATCGGAGCGGCCCGGTTCGAGCGTGACGAGGTTGAGTTTTTCCATGCGCTTGAGCATCGCCATCACATGCGGACGGGAATGACCGGCAATCGCATGGCACTTCTTGATGACTTCGGGCAGGGGCACCGAGCACTCCTCCCCTTGAGCGCGGCGCGCGCGTCCATCCACCCGGTCTGCGCTCTCAATACCCGCCATCAGCGACAGAACATGCGCGTAGGAGAGAACCCCTGGCAGAAAATCAGCGTGCGTATTGGTGGCGAGGACATCGTCCTTCTTCTTCACGCGTCGAATCATCGTGCGCACGATATGACGCAGCAGCGGCGATACGCGCTCGAGTTCCTCTTCCACTACGCTTGCCGCGATGACGGTCAATTGACAGAAGCTTATTGCTTTCGCAGTGTGCGCTCGTGGTTCGGCCGGCAACAACGAGGCCTCGCCAAAAAACTCGCCCTTGCCGAGCGTGGCGAGAATGACCTTCTTTTCGTCGCATTGAGTGGAGATTTCGACTTTGCCGTCTGCGATCACGTAGATGACGGCGTCGCCTGCGAAGCCTTCGGAATAGATGACTTCGCCCGGAGCCGCTGCGCGCGACCATGGCGATCGTTGTTGATTCAAAATTCAATCCCCCGTAGAGCTATTGCCTCGCGCATCCCGCGTCTTCATGAGGCACGGGTATGTGCGATGGTCCTGACTTATTTGACTGGATAACGACATGCAAAACGCAAATCTTTAACCCTCTCAATCGTCAGACGTAATCGTGCAAATAGCGCAAACGTTTGGCAGGCCATGTGCCTACCTAAGGGATAGGTACTCCTGGGCGGGCTTCGTCCGCGGTGCGATGCACACGACCCGGCCCCGCGCCTTACAGTGTCGTCAGCGCTTCTGTAATAGAAAGAAAGCGTTCGACGTCGCTGGGTGCATGACAGTGCAGCGGCGAAATTCGCACCGCGCCCGCCAGATTGAACGACTTCAGCATGCGGCCGGAGTACAGACTCGAGGCGATCCGCTCGTAGACGATCACGCCGCGCTTCTCGTACTCGCGCACCGCGTCGGTCGGGTTCAGATTCGCGAAGCCGATACCCAGGATCAGGTCGCGCCTCGTGAGATCGGCATGATCCCAGAACACCTCCACGCCATCGAGTCGTCGCAAACCGCGCCGCCCACCCTGGCCGTCGAGCAGCGCCGCCAGCAGCGCGCGCTCATGCAACTCGATGCGCTTCATCCCCTCCACGAAAAGCTCGCGGCGCGTATCGGCATCGCTGAACTGGCCACCGATCCACGTCACGTACTCGACGATCTCGGTCACGACCGCGAACTGCGCGGGCGCCGGGCTCCCGAGTTCCCACACGCCTTCCTGCTTCGCGTCGAGGCGGTGATGCGGCAGAGCGGCCGCACGCGGCGACAGCCACGAAATGCCGGAGCCGCGGCAACCAAAAAACTTGTAGGGCGCGAAATTGATGCCGTCGACCGGTGTCTTCTGCAGGTCGATGACGCCATGCGGCGCGTGCTGGACCGCATCCACCACGATGAAGAGTCCGGGCTTCTTTTCGCGCGCGCGCTCGACAAGCGTCGCGATGTCGAACTTGGCGCCGGAAATATTCGACGCGTACATCACGCTGAGCAGCGCCGTGTCCGCGTCGATCAACGACAGAATCGCATCCACGTCCACGCCGCCCGTCTCCGGATTGCTGGGCGCAACACGCAACGACTTGCCCGTGCGGTGCGCGTAGTACGTCATCGCGTCGAAAGAAGACGGATGTTCGAGGATCGTCGTGACGGCGTTCGTGCCCGGCACGTTTTCCATGATCGCGCGCACCATGTCGAACATCGCGCCCGACGCGGTCAACGATGGGTAGATGCTGCCGTCCTTTGCGTTGAGGATCGTGCGGATGTCCGCCTCGCCGCGCGCCTGAACGTCCTGAAGATGGCGTGCGCGCGCGTGGATGCGCTCCGGGCAATCGGGCAGCGCATCGATTCGCGCGAACGCGTCGACGGCCGCCTTGAGGCGGAACGAGCCACCCGCGTTGTCGAAGAAGAGTCGCTCGCTCCCGTCGATGTCGTGGTCGACATGGTGGAAACGCGCCTTGATCTCCCGCATCAACGATTCGGAAAAGAACTCGCCTTGATTACTGCTCATCTGGATGCTCCTGATCTTTCTGCTAAATGATGGTCGTGCTGGGAACCGTGTCCGCTCAAGCGTCAAGTGACGCGAGATACGCTTTGCCCTTCTCCGCGTCGTACTGGCGCTCCCATTTGGCGATAACGAGCGGCGCAAGCGCGTTGCCCACCACGTTCAACGCGGTACGTCCCATATCCATCACACGGTCCACGCCGGCGATGAACGCGAGTCCTTCGAGCGGCAGCCCCGCGCTCGCAAGCGTCGCGAGAAGAATCACGAACATGAAGCCCGGCACGCCGGCTGCGCCCTTGGACGTCACGACCATCGTCAACACTAGAACCATCTGTTCCTGCCAGCCCAGATGAATGCCATACAACTGCGCGACGAACAGCGTGCCGATGCCGAGATAGATCGATGCACCGTCGAGATTGAACGTGTAGCCGGTCGGCACGACGAAGGTCGTGATGCTCTTCGGCACACCGTAGTCCTCCATCTTCTTCATCAACTGCGGCAGCACGGTTGCCGAGCTGCAGGTCGAGAACGCGATGATCAATTCGTCCTTGATAACGCGCAGCAACGTGAAGATACGAAAGCCGAACAGCCGGGCCGTGATACCGAGCACGACAAGCACAAACAGCACGATCGCGAGATACGTGACGGCCACCAGCTTAAGCAACGGCAACAATGAACCGAAGCCGAAACTCGCCACGGTCACCGCGATCAGCGCGCACACGCCGATCGGCGCGTAACGCATCACCATGTTCGTCACCTTGAACATGGCTTCCGCGACGCCCTTGAGCATGGCGATCACCGGCTTGCGGAATTCTTCCGGAACCGACTGCAGACCGAGGCCGAATAACACCGAGAAGAAGATCACCGGCAGCAGGTCGCCTTTGGCCATCGAAGCGAGGATATTGTCCGGAATGACGCCGAGCACAAGCGTCATCAGGCCATGATGACCCTGCACCTGCTGCGTTGCCTGCTGATAGCGGGAAATGTCGGCGTGGCCGAGCTGCGACATGTCGGTGCCGACGCCCGGCTGCAGCACGTTGCCGAGAATGAGCCCGAGCAGGATCGCGATCGTCGTGATCACCTCGAAGTACACAAGTGTCTTCAGGCCGATGCGCCCGAACGATTTACCGTCTCCGACACCGGCGATTCCGACCACCATGCTCGTGAATACGATCGGCACCACGATCATCTTGATCAGCTTGATGAAGATGTCGCCGGCGGGCTGCAGCAGCCCCGAAATGGTCGCGTCCCGCATTTGCGGAAAGTGGTTCAACACGAGTCCGGTGGCGACACCGACGACGAGACCGATCAGTATCTGCCATGCGAGTCCGACACGCGGTTTGCGCTCGATATGGTTGACAGGCGGACTTTCGATGACGGTATCCATGCTCTCTCCAGATTGGGGACGGGGCGATGGAGGAACCTTAAGCAGCCGAAATAAGTAAAAAAAGCGATTTTTTTGTATGAGAAACTATCGCTTTATTTCATGTAAAGGGCGGCGCGATGCTGACGTTCAAGCAGATGGAAGCGCTCTACTGGATCGTGCAACTGGGTTCGTTCGAGGCCGCTTCGAGCCGCCTCAACACCACGCAGTCGGCCGTCTCGAAGCGGATTCAGGAACTCGAGCGCGCCTTCGACCTGACGGTATTCGACCGCGCGCACCGCAGCGCGCGGCTGACCGAGAAAGGCGCCGAGTTCTTCGCCTACGCAAAGGAATTGCTCGAACGGCGCGACCAGATCGTCGAGCTGATCAGCTCAAAGGAGGCGCTGGTTCGGCAGGTCCGCATCGGCGTGACGGAGTTGACCGCCCTGACGTGGCTGCCCCGGCTGATCGGCGCGATCCAGGCGGCGTATCCGAAGGTCGTGGTCGAAGCCGAGGTGGATTTGAACGCGACGCTGCGCGACCGGCTCGCCGACGACACGATCGACATCATCGTCGTGCCGCAAATCCACAGCACCGAATCCTTCGTGATGACGCAGGTCGGCGAAGTGGAGAACGCGTGGATGTGTGCGCCGGCACTGGCGCCGAAGCAGGCCGCCATTCCGCTAACCGAGATTGCGCAGTACCCGCTGATCCTGCAGGGCGGTCTGTCGGGAACAGGCTTTATCTATAGCCGCTTCCTGCAGGAGCACGGAGTCAGCATGCAACGTATTCTCGCGAGCAACAGTCTGATCGCGCAGATCGGACTGACGCTCTCGGGCCTCGGCATCAGCTATCTGCCGAAGGCGTGCCTGAACCACATGGTCACACGCGGCGCGCTCGGCATGATCCAGACGCGACCGGCGCTGCCGCCTGTCTCGTACGTCGCGATGCATCGCGCGGAGCAACCGCACTCGCTGAATGCCGAAATCGCACGGCTCGCCGCGCAGTGCTGCGATTTCAGTTCGAACCTGCTCGATCCGGGCCGGGTCTGAGCGGGACCTCGGCCCTGCGTTGCGAATAATCCGCCGCGCATGTGTATGCCCTTCCTCGTCAAGGCAAGGTAATCGGCACAGGTCGCGTGAGCAAATCGACGTAGAGGCTGAAGAAACGATTGTTGTCGAACTGCGTGACGTACGTGATCTTGTTCGGCGACGCGCCCGCTGCGGGCTGATCGGGATAGACCGTCACGTGCCCCTGATCCTCGCCGCTCGTCGTGTCGATATCAAGGTAGGCGCTCTTCGTTTGCGTGGCGTAGGTCGGGTCCATGAAATAAGCGATCGTCAGCGTGTCGAACAGATGGGTGTTGTCGCCGAACGAACCGGCGTTGACGATCCCATACGCCTTGGTCACCGCGGTCTGCTTGTTCGGGTTGTTGACGATCTGATCGAAAATGCTCTGCGTGAGCGGCACCGTATCCGTGACGTCGAGCGGAATGACGGCCTGAGGGATCGTCGTTTGAAGAACCGTGCGCACGGCAAGCGGATCAAACCACCAGTTGAGTTCCCCCACCGCGTTCGCATTGCCCGGTACCGCCATCGCGCCGCCCATGTAGACGATCTGCTTGATCAGCGGCACGATCTCCGGTGCCTTCTTGATGGCCGTGGCGAGATTGGTGGGCGGACCGACCTCGAGAATGGTGACCTGATTCGGATAGCGCTTGATGGTCTGGATCATGAAGTCCGCAGCGCTTTGCGTCTGCAGTTTCGTCGACACCGCGAAGCCGTCCGGCGGCGCCACAAGCTGGGACTGCTGGGTCGGTTCCGTTCGCATCCACGCGCCGAAATAGCCTTGCGGATTGGCGGCCTGCTGCGCACGAATGCTCGCCACATCGTATTGCAATGGATAGTCGGCGCCGCCGTAGACACCCACCACATTCTGCACACCCATGCGCTCCACCGCCTTCAGCGCATCCGCTTCTTCCTGGAGCAACCAGTCGTTGCCGGTCACAACGGTCAGCCCGAGCAGGTTGACCTTGCCCTGCCCCATCAACTGCGTGGTCATGGCGAACAACTGGCCGTCGTCGCCCATCGTGTTGAAGTCCGAATCGATGATGACCTTCGGTGCGTTGGCGAGCGGATCGGTGGTCGTCACGCTGTCTCCGCATGCGGCGAGCAGCAGCGTCATCATCAGGATGACTACATATTGTGATTTCATGTTTCGTCCATTTCTTCCAGTAGAGATCGTGATCAAACCAGGGGAACACCATCCGGAGATGGTGCCGGTCATTCAACGTAAAGCTACCCAGAGTTGCAGGTCGGACTGCCTCATGTCACAACAGGCATCCGTGTCAGGCTGCACTTTCGACTTCCGCGCGAGTCGGGATCGACGGCTGCGCGCCGGCGCGCGTGACCGAAATCGAAGCCGCGCGTTGCGCGAGGCTGATTGCGCCTTCCAGCGGCTGCCGGGCAGCGAGTTGCGCGGCAAAGACGCCGATAAAGGTGTCGCCGGCCGCGGTCGTATCGACAGCCCTCACTTGCGGCGCGGGAAAATGCATGCCTTCGCCGCCTTCCGGCAACAGGTAAGCACCTTGTGCGCCGAGCGTGACGATCACGTTGCGGGCGCCGCCGCGTTGCAACTCCAGCGCCGCCCTTCTCGCGCCGCTTTGCGATTCGACCGGCAAGCCGGCGAGTATCGCGGCCTCGACCTCGTTCGGCACGAGGTAGTCGACGAGCGGCAGCCATTCCGCGGGCAGCGGGCCGGTTGCCGGCGCCGGATTCAGTACGGTGATCTTGCCGAGGCGCCGGGCGAGCGCGAGTGTTGCGTGGACAGAATCCCAAGGCGTTTCCAGTTGACAGACCACGACGTCGCTCGCCTTGATCGCCGCTTCGTGGCGCGCGACGCCTTCAGGCGTGACTTCACCGTTACTGCCAGCGACCACGACGATCGTGTTCTGGCCGTCGTCCGACACCGTCACCATGGCAACGCCGGTGGGCTGCAGGGCGTCGACCTCGACACCCGCGCAATCGATTCCTTCAGCTTCCAGATCCTTGACCCGCTGTGCGCCGTTCGCATCCTTCCCCACGCGGCCAACCATCGCCACGCGCGCGCCGATGCGGGCTGCCGCCACCGCCTGGTTGCCGCCCTTGCCGCCGGCAACCTGCGAGAACTCCTGTCCGCTGATCGTCTCGCCGGGCCGCGGTAAATGCGGTGCACGGGCGACGAGGTCGGTATTAATGCTGCCCACCACGAGCACGCGGCCCGGCTTCACTTCTTTCGACACGTTCACTCTCCTGCTGACCATCCACGAAGGGTCGCTGACGGTCACAAATGGTCAATATTTATGCGGCGCGACGTCGGCTTCTATACGTATCCAGCACGACGGCCACGACAATCACGGCCCCCGTGATGATGCGTTTGGTCGGCTCAGTCGCGCCGATCTGGGCAAGACCGGCGGCCAGCACCGAGATGATCAACACGCCAAAGAAGGTGCTGATCACCGAGCCACGTCCGCCCATCAGGCTCGTTCCGCCGATCACGACGGCCGCGATCACCTGCAATTCGATGCCCGCGCCGGCATTCGGGTCGGCAGCCTCGAGCCGCGAAATCTGGAACAGGGACGCGAGGCCGGCCAGCAAGCCCATCATCGCGAATACCGCGATCTTGTACGGACGTGGGTTGACGCCCGCGAGGCGCACCGCTTCCTCGTTCGTGCCGATGCCGACCAGATAACGCCCGAAGACCGTGCGGGTCAGCACCAACTGCGCGACGACCATCACGACGATGGCAATCAGGAACGCGGGAGAAATGCCGAACGCGATCGGGTTGGACAGGAAATCGAACGCATCGCCGATATAGGCCGTGCGGGAGTTGGTCAACTGGTACGCGAGACCGCGGGCCGCCTCGAGCACGCCGAGCGACACGATGAACGACGGAATCCGCCAGGCCACGGTAATCGCGCCGGTCACGCAGCCCGTCAAGGCCGCCCCCGCCATGCCGAGCAAAGCGGCAGGCAGCGCCGGCCAGTGCCACTGCAAGGCCGCCACGCTCGTGAGCGCCGCGCCGAGTGCCAGCACGGAGCCGACCGACAGGTCGATCCCGGCGATGATGAGCACAAAGGTCATGCCGACCGACATCACCACCAGATCGGGAATCTGGTTCGCGATCGTGCTGAAGGTGTCGTAGCTGAGGAAGTGCGAGCTCAGCAGCGAGAACAGGACAATCATCCCGAGCAACGCGCCGAGCAGGCCGAGGTAGTTCGAGAATCCAAGGCGCGTGCCGATCGGCTTCGCGTCTTTGGGCGGTTCGTTCTGCACGGTAGGCAGGCTGGTTGGTGCAGTCATGCTTCAATACTCCACAGATTTTTGATCGGGCGCCGCTGGGTCGGGCGCTTTCGCATCGGGTTCGATCGGATCGTGCAGCAGCTCGTCGCGTTTCGTATAACCCGCGAACGCCGCTGCGAGCAGCGCGTCCTGGGTCCAGCTTCCGCGTTCGAACATGCCCGTCATCCGTCCCGCCGACATCACCCCGATCCGGTCGCAAATCGACATCAACTCGCGCAGATCGCTCGACACCACCACCAACGCGCGGCCTTCCCGCGCAAGCGCCCCCATCAGGGCGTAGATATCGAACTTCGCTCCGACGTCGATGCCCCGTGTGGGCTCATCGAACAGCAACACCGTGCAATCGCGCGCGAGCCAGCGGCCGATCACCACCTTCTGCTGGTTGCCGCCGGAGAGTTCCGACACTGGCTGCGACGGCCCCGAGCTGCGAATGCTCATGGCGTCGATCTGTTTGCGCGCCAGCGCCGCCTCGCGACGGGCGTCCACCACACCGTTCTTCGACACCGAGCGCAAATGGCCGAGCGAGATATTGGCGGCGATAGGTTGCGTCAGCAGGAGGCCCTCGCCTTTGCGATCCTCCGTAATCAGCGCGATGCCGTTCTTCACGGCGTCTGACGGCGAAGATACCGTCACGGGCTGCAGCGGGCCACCGCCATACGCGATCGACACCGTACCGGCATCCGCGCGATCGGCCCCGTAGACGAGCCGCATCAATTCCGTGCGACCCGCGCCGATCAGACCGCTGATGCCGAAAATCTCACCTGCTTTGACTTCAAACGACACGTCGCGCACAACCGGCTCGCGGGTCATGCCCGTGACCTTGAGCGCCACGTCGCCAATGCGCCGCTCGCCGAGGTCGATCCGTTCGCCGATATCACGCCCGACCATCAGCGTAACCAGACGGTCGGCCGAGAGGTTCGCCATCTCGTCGACATGCACGAGCCGCCCGTCGCGCAGCACGGCAGCGCGCCGCGCGATACGCTTCAATTCTTCCAGTCTGTGCGAGATGTACACCAGCGCAACGCCGCGCGCCTTGAGCCGTTCGACCTGCTCGAACAGCAGGTCCACCTCGCGGGCGGTCAGCATCGCCGTGGGTTCGTCGAGGATCAGCACGCGGCAATCGCCGATCAGATTGCGCGCGATCTCGACCATTTGCTGATGGCCGATGCCCAGCGTGCCCACCAGCGTGTCAGGGTGGATCGCGTCGAGCCCGACTTGCGCCATGGCATGCCGCGCGTCCTCGCGCAATTTGGCGCGATCGATCCAGCCGAACATGCCGCGCTGCGGCAAACGATTCAGGAACAGGTTCTCCGCCACCGAGAGGGTCGGCAGCAGGTTCAACTCCTGCATGACCATGCGCACGCCGAGCGCCTCGGCGTCCTTGCGGCTGCCCGGCGTGTAAGCTGCGCCGCCAAGCGTCATCGAACCGGTGGTCGGCGTAACGAGACCGCCGACGATCTTGGACAAGGTGCTCTTGCCCGCGCCGTTTTCGCCGGTCAGCGCCAGCACCTCGCCCGCGTACAGATCCAGCGAGATATCAGCGAGCACCGGCCCGGCGTAGGTCTTGCCGATGCCGTGAACAGTCAGCACGGGCGGGGCAACGGCCAAGGATAGGTTGGGAGTGGACATCAGATTGATAAAGCCAGACAAAGATCAGGCGGGGCGGCCCGCAAACGACGCGGGCCACGTGTTACGCCAATCTTACTTGGTGACCAGATCGACAGGCGTTTCGACGACGCCCGACAATTCCGACTGCTTCTTGTGTTCAGCGATTGCCTTCAGAGCCGTATCGATACCGAACACGGCCTGCCTGGCGGCGTACTGATTGGCAGTGGCAAGAACACGGCCGTCGGCGAGCATCGGCTTGATCGCGTTGATGTCGTCGTAGCCCACCACCTGCACCTTGCCGGCTTTGCCAGCCGCGCGCACGGCCGATACCGCGCCGATCGCCATGTTGTCGTTACCGCACAGCAGCGCCTTGACGTCCGGGTTCGCATTGAGAATCTGGCTCGCGACGGCGTTGCCCTTGTCGATTTCCCACTCACCCGATTGCAGCGAGACGACCTTCATGCCGCCCGTCGCCATAGCCTGCTTGAAGCCGGCCGTGCGTTGCTGCGCGTTGGTGGTGGTCGAGACGCCTTCGATGATGGCGACGTTGTCGCCCGACTTCAGGCGCTTGGCCAGGTAGTCGCCCACCTTCTGTGCGCCCTTGGCGTTATCCGGGCCGACGAACGGGATGTTCAGGTCTTTCGACTTGAGCACGTCCGGGTCCAGCTTATTGTCGATATTGACCACGATGATGCCGGCATCGACCGCTTTCTTCAGAACCGGCACCAGCGCCTTGGAATCGGCCGGTGCGATCACGAGTGCGTCGACCTTCGACACGATCATCTGTTCGACGATACGAATCTGGTTACCCGTATCCGTTTCGTCCTTGATGCCGTTCGTGACGAGATCGAATTTCGTGGGGTTCTGCTTCTGATAGTCTTTCGCGCCCGTTTCCATGGTCAGGAAAAACTCGTTCGCCAACGACTTCATCACCAGCGCGACTTTCGGCTTGTGGGCGGCCTGAGCAAACGCTGCGCCCGGCAGAATCGACACTGCGAGGAAGGCTGCGCTGGCTACGATGGCGCGACGCCGCGCCGGTTGGAAATGACGAATCATTGATGTCTCCGTATCGCTCGTTCGGTCTACGTAGTGACTGATAGCCGTTGAGTCGTGTGATGGGCAGGTTCGCCACACTTGCCGCCAAAGCCAATGAAGCCCTCGGGTTTCTTTGCCAGATGCTGGGACGAGTATGGCCAGGTCCAATGCTATCCTCGCGATCCACGTTATGCTATGCCTAATTTCAAAATCGAGCGTTTCAAAAATGGAACACGTGGACTGGGACGACCTGCGGATTCTGGTGGCGATCGCGCGCGGCGGCACGATGCGAGCCGCCGCGACGGCATGCGATCTGAGTCCGCCCACCCTGTCGCGCCGTCTGACCGAGCTTGAACGGCGGCTGGGCGAGCCGCTTATCGACCGGGTTCCGTCGGGCTGTACGGTGACGGCATTCGGCGCGCGCGTGCTGGCCTGGGCCGAGCAGATGGAGGACCTGGCCCACCAGATCGAGCGTGCCGCGGACGTGACCGGCGGCGCAGCGGCTCACGGCACGGTGCGGATCAACGCCGTCGAATGGCCGTCTTACATTTTGCTTAAACTGCTTGGGTCGTTCCAGGACCGGCTGCCCGGCCTCGCCATCGAGGTGCTGACCTCACGGCGGCCGTATAGCCTTGCCCGCCGTGAAGCGGATATCGCGCTGTGGTCCGAATGCCCTGATGAGGGCGATCTGTATGTCCGGCGCATCGGCCGGATCCGCTTCGGGCTGTTCGGTTCGCGCGACTACTATCTCCGCCACAAGGCAGCGATTACCCGGAAGGAGTGGGACAAGCTGTCGTTCGTCGGTTATGACGACCGGCAGCCCGATCACCCGGCCACGCAATGGCTGAAAACGCTGCCCGGCGCACCTGCGCCTTCGCTTCGAAGCAGCTATGGCATGGGCGTATTCGACGGCGTGCTGGGCGGCTCCGGCCTCGGCGTGCTTGCCCAGCTTGCGGGCGACACCACGAGCGATCTCGTCTGCATCGAGAAACATATCAAGGCGCTCGACCAGGATGTGTGGATGGTGCTGCATCCCGCCCTACGCGATAGCGAGCGCATCCGCACGGTGGCCAACCTCATTGCCGAGATTTTTCGTTAGGGCTAGCGTCACCGGGCACATACAGAGCGGGTAGCTGGGCAGCGTGGTACGACACCGTACCGACTGCATTGGCGAATCGGCGCACCCTCGACTCGACACGCCGCATATCAGCAAAAGCAGCGCGCTGGCTGCCCGTGTCACTCCGGCCGCGATGCGCATGAAGGGGTGTTAGCGACCGAACCGGCGGCCCCGCAACCATCCGACAGACGGAGGCGGCCGCGCCCGCCACCAGGAGCTCCCGGCCATGGACACGCTAACCCGCGATCCGGTCAAGCAGCCGACTCGCCCGAAACTGCTTCAGGTGATGGGGCCCGGCCTTATCACCGGCGCCTCGGACGACGACCCGAGCGGCATCGCCACCTATTCGCAGGTCGGCGCGCAATTCGGCTATGGCCTCGCGTGGACCCTGCTGTTCAGCTACCCGCTGATGGCCGCGATCCAGGAAATCAGCGCGCGCATCGGGCGCGTGACCGGTTGCGGCATCGCCGGCAATTTGCGGCGGCACTATCCGCGCTGGCTTTCCACCAGCGTCGTCAGTCTGCTGCTGATTGCGAACATCATCAATCTGGGCGCGGACCTCGGCGCAATGGGCGCGGCGCTCAAGCTGTTGATCTCGGGTCCCGCGCTGCTCTATGTCTGCGGTTTCGGCCTGCTCTCGGTAGCGCTCGAAGTTTTTACACGTTACTCGCGCTATGTGTCGATACTCAAATGGCTGTGCCTGTCGCTCTTCAGCTACGTGATCTGCGCATTCGTCGTCAACGTGCCGTGGACCCAGGTGGGCTGGGCGGTGATCTTGCCGCCACTCTCGGCCAAGCCGGATTACATCGTGGCCATTGTTGCGGTCATGGGTACGACGATCAGCCCTTACCTGTTTTTCTGGCAGGCCGAACAGGAAGTCGAAGACGAACTGGAACGGCCCGGCGCCCATCCGCTCACTCACGCACCGTGGGAAGCCCCTGCCGAGTTCACGCGGATTCGTATCGACACCTATCTCGGCATGGCGCTGTCGAATACCATCGCGTTCTTCATCGTCGTGACCACAGCGGCGACGTTGCATGCTCACGGACTCACCGATATCCAGACCTCGGCCCAAGCAGCGGAAGCGCTGCGAGCGGTGGCGGGACCGTTCACGTTCGTCATTTTCGCGGCCGGCATTATCGGCACCGGTTTGTTGACGTTGCCGGTACTGGCCGGCTCGGGTGCGTACGCGGTGGGCGAACTGTTCGCATGGCGGGTCGGCCTGGCCCGCCTGCCGCTGCAGGCGAAGGCGTTCTATGGCGTGATCGCCGCGGCGACAGCCATCGGCGTCGGTTTGAATTTCACCTCGATCGACCCGGTCAAGGCGCTCTTCTGGAGTGCCGTGCTCAATGGGGTGGTCGCCGTGCCGGTCATGATCGTCATGATGCATCTGTCGATGCGTACCGGCATCATGTCGCGCTTCACGTTACCGCTGACGCTGCGCGTCCTTGGCTGGATTGCGACCGGTGTGATGGCGGCTACGGTCATCGCGATGGCTTTCAGCTGGGTTGCATGAGCCATGGTTCAAGGCGTGAACGCCACCGTACAGACGCGCATCACGAAGCGTGCCAGAATGGTTGCTGGCCCTGTATGCACCAGCGATTTCCAAACCGCTTTCCAGTCGATTTCGCAACCGCCCCGCCAGGAGGGCCTGAAAACTTTTCAGATCAGTTCTGCGAATACGAAGTCGTTTTTCGGCAGGACACTGTGGGGTGGTTCATGTTGACCACACATCAACCGAAAGATAACCATCTGCTTTCTGTGCTGCCGAAAGCCGAGTGGGAACGCATCGCACCGCATCTCATCGCGCTCGATATGCCGCTCGGGGAGGTCGTCTACGAGTCGGGTGACCGGCTCGACCACGTCTACTTCCCCACTACCGCGATCGTCTCTCTGCTCTATGTGATGGAAGACGGCTCCTCGGCCGAGATCGCGATTGTCGGTAATGAGGGATTGATCGGCATCGCGCTCTTCATGGGCGGCGAAACGACGCCCAGCCGCGCGGTCGTGCAAAGCGCCGGAAAGGCATACCGGCTCGACGCGCGCATTCTGAAAGAAGAATTTCATCGTGCCGGCCCAGTGCAACGCTTGCTGCTGCGTTACACCCAGGCACTCATCACGCAGATGGCGCAAACGGCCGTGTGCAACCGGCATCATACGATCGATCAGCAACTGTGCCGCTGGCTGCTGTTGAGTATCGACCGCTTGCCGTCAAATGAACTCACGATGACCCAGGAGTTGATTGCCAATATGCTCGGTGTACGCCGATCGGGTGTCACCGAAGCGGCCATGAAGCTGCAGGACGCGGGCTTGATCCGCTACAGCTATGGTCATATCGAGGTGATCGACCGGTCGGGCCTGGAGGAGCGCGTGTGCGAATGCTACGGCGTGGTGAGGCGGGAATTCGACCGTCTGCTGCCCGATCTGAGAGCCGTTTAACTGACGCGGCAACTCTTTGAACAAACTCTTCGAGGCTGATATGTATAAACGCATTCTGGTTGCGATCGACGGCAGCGACACATCCGAGCACGCATTCGACACCGCTTTGCAACTCGCAAGCGAGAGCGGTGCGCAATTGCAGCCGCTCTATGTCGTCGACAATCCGCTGATGGCGTACGACGCCTCCGGCTACGATCCGACGATTCTGCGTGACGCGTTCGTGGAAGAAGGCCAGCGACTGTTAGCGGACGCACTCGCCCGAATGAAACACGAGAACGTGGCCGGCACACCACGGATGGTCGACGTCGCGCCGATCGGCGAGGATATTTCGGAGCGCATCCGCATCACGGCCAACGAATTCAATGCGGACCTGCTGGTGCTCGGCACGCACGGCCGTCGCGGCTTCAAGCGTCTGTTTCTCGGCAGCGTCGCCGAACGCGTGGTGCGCAGTGCGTGCTGTCCGGTATTGCTGGTGCCGAGCCGCCAGGCGCAAACCACGCACGTGGAGTCGGCTAAACCGGGGCATGCAGACGTGGCCGCTGTGATGTATGAGATGCCGTCGCTCTAGAGCAGGGGCGCTCGACGTCGCGTCGATGGTGGGAAATGTGGTGCGGTCAGGCAGCGCAAATCGTATTCGAGGTAGTGAGGTCCACCCACGACATGCCTTGCTTCAGGCCATCCAGCACGGCCTCCTGCGGCGTGCTGAAGGTTCTGTCGTGCGTGAATTCACGCACGACCACACCATCCGGCGCGGCAACGCTCGTGCCGATCAGACAGCCAAATTCAGTGCCGCTTTCGCGTGCACAAGCCGTGACCGTCCAGCCGTCGCCGTCCACTTTCCCCGACAGGTTCATAACGTTTTGCCTCGTGCCTGCTCAACGCAACGTGGTGAGTGTTCGACGCTCGCGGTTTGCGCGCGCCGCCCAACTGGTCTATCAGAGCGCCACAGCATGCCGGCTAAGCACCCGGGGATCGCCGACCGGCAAAACCACCCGCCCGTGCACCTCGTTGATCACGTCCGCTGCGGACAGATAGAACGCCAACGCCGCGGTGATGAGTCCCATATAGCCGCCCGCCATCCGCACCAGGCCTGAACCCGTCCACTCGCCTCCAGCCAGCAGGCCGAAGGTGATCCAGAGCGCCAGAAAGATAAACTGCAGCGCGCGAGGCGAGCGAAAGGTCGCCAGCCACATGTAAAACGTGAAGACGCCCCAAAGAAACAGATACCAGCCGACGAACGCGGGCGGCACCTTGTCGTGTAAAAAGAGCACGAACAGTGCAAACGACCACCAGAACGCGCCATAACTTAGAAAGGCCGTCGCGCCGAAGGTATTGCCGCGCGGCAACTCCATCATCCCGGCAATGGCCTGCGCGGTCCCGCCGTAAGCGAGCGCGCAGGCGAGCACGAGACCCATCGACTCGCCCGAAAACCAGCCGGCGTTGATCATGCTGAGCAGCCACGTTGTCAATGCAAAACCGGCGAGACCCAGTGGCGCGGGGTTCGCAAGTGTGGTTCGAATCGGTGCGCTGGCCATGGCCTGCTCCTGAAGACAAAAAACGTTCCGGCAATCTCGCGGCTTTCGCGAACCATCACCCGAGCTGATCGAGAATCGCCGGATTTTCCAGCGTGGATACGTCCTGAGTAATTTCTTCGCCGGCCGCCAGCGAGCGCAACAAGCGGCGCATGATCTTGCCCGAGCGCGTTTTCGGCAGATTCTCGCCGAAGCGGATTTCCTTGGGCTTCGCGATCGGCCCGATCTCCTTGCCGACCCAGTTGCGCAATTCGGTCGCGATTCTGATCGCCTGGTCGCCGGTTGGCCGCTCGCCCTTCAACACCACGAACGCGACGACGACCTCGCCAGTCGTCTCGTCGGCACGGCCAACGACCGCGGCTTCCGCCACCAGCGGGTTCGCGACGAGCGCCGACTCGATCTCCATCGTGCCAAGGCGGTGGCCCGACACGTTGAGCACATCGTCGATACGGCCGGTAATCGTGAAGTAGCCGGTGTCCTCGTCACGCACCGCGCCGTCGCCGGCGAGGTACAGCTTGCCGCCGAGATCTTCGGGGAAGTAACTCGTCTTATAGCGCTCCGGATCGCCCCAGACGCCGCGCAGCATCGACGGCCATGGCCGTTTGACGACGAGAATGCCGCCCTGCCCGTTCGGCACGTCCTGCCCGGTTTCGTCGACGACCGCGGCCATGATGCCAGGCAGCGGAAGCGTGCACGAACCCGGCACCAGTGGCGTGGCGCCCGGCATCGGCGCAATCATGTGGCCACCCGTTTCCGTTTGCCACCAGGTGTCGATGACAGGGCAATGGCTATGGCCGACGTGTTCGTAGAACCACGTCCACGCGGCCGGGTTGATCGGTTCGCCGACTGTGCCGAGCAGGCGCAAAGTCGACAGGTCGTAACGGTCCGGATGAACTTTGGGATCGGATTCGGCAAGCTTGATGAGCGAGCGGATCGCGGTCGGCGCGGTGTAGAACACCGTCACGCGGTGTTTCGCGATCATCTCCCAGAAGCGGCCGGCGTTCGGATAGGTGGGCACGCCTTCGAACACGACCTGGGTCGCGCCGATCGCAGTCGGGCCGTACGCGATATAGCTGTGGCCAGTGATCCAGCCGATGTCGGCGGTACACCAGAATACGTCGCTGCGCTTCGCGTCGAAGGTCCACTTCATGGTCTGCGCGGCCCACATCAGGAAGCCTCCCGTGCTGTGCTGCACACCCTTGGGCACCCCCGTCGAACCGGACGTATACAGAATGAAGAGCGGATGTTCGGCGCCGACCCATTCGGGCTCGCACGTGTCTGCTGCGGCTTCTGTGAGCTCGTGCATCCACAGGTCGCGCCCTTCGTGCCACGCAACCTTGCCGCCCGTGCGCCGATAGACGATAACGCTCTTCACCGCTTCGCAGCCGCCCATCGCAAGGGCCTCGTCCGCGATGCTCTTTAACGGCAGCGCTTTGCCGCCGCGCATCTGTTCATCGCAGGTGACCAGCGCGATCGCACCCACGTTGACGATCCTCTCATTGAGCGACTTCGACGAAAAACCGCCGAACACGACGGAATGCGTCGCGCCGATGCGCGCGCACGCCTGCATCGCCACGATGCCTTCGATCGACATCGGCATGTAGATCACCACGCGATCGCCTTTCGTCACGCCGCGCATTCGCAAAGCGTTGGCAAAGCGGCTCACCCGTTCGAGCAATTGCTGGTAGGTGACGTGCGTGACGGTGCCGTCGTCTGCTTCGAAGATCACCGCAACATGCTCACCGTTACCGGCTTCGACGTGGCGGTCGAGGCAGTTGTAGGACGCATTGAGGGTGCCGTCGTTGAACCATTCATAGAACGGCGCGCGCGATTCATCGAGAACCGTAGAAAACGGCTTTTTCCACTCGAGCGTCTCGCGCGCGAGACGCGCCCAGAACCCTGCGTAATCGCGCTCAGCTTCAGCGACCAACGCGCGGTAGGCATCCATGCCGGAGATCGCGGCGTAAGCCGTCACGCTGGCGTGAGGAAGGAAGGCTTGCGGCTCCTCCAGAATCGAATCGCTGGTTGACATTTTGTGTCCCTTGCACGCTTTCGTGCGTGCTTGAAAGATGTGTTGCGCTCGTGGCGGCGCCCCTGCTGCGCCGGGCGTGACATGGCATTCCGCGTGATCGGCTCGATCAAGCGGTTGGCCGCTCCGGGCGAAATGGGGATGGCGCACAAATCGGTCAGGGAAGCCTTGTCACGCGAAACTGTTTCGGTCGGCGGTGACGGAGAAATGCAGGGGGCTTGCAATGACGGTGCTCGCGTGTGAGGGGGAAGTCGGTACGGTGGCGTACAAGGTTTTGTCGGAGCCTTCAGGCAAATGTAAGTTTTGTACCATTCCCCCGGGGCTGCAGAAAAAATTTGGAATAAGCAGCCAAGCGGTGTGTTTGCCCTTACGTGGACGGCAGCAAGCAAACGGTCCACGAGCGAAAGCAGAAACGCTTCTGCGCAGCTTCAGCAGCACGTGGATCACATAGGTGGACAAGTAAAGACGTAGTTCTCAATCACATAGATCGTTAGATTCAATCAACCTCAATTAGGCATCCAAAATGAAACTCAATCTTGCAATGACCCTTTCGATGATCCTCCTTGCATCGGCCGGCGCAGTCACTCAGGCATCGGCGCAGGAAAAGACCCGCGCGGAAGTGCGCCAGGAACTGGTTCAGGCAGAAGCTAACGGCTCGCGCCTCGTGACCGACACGTCGTACCCCGAGATCAACCCGATCTTCTCGCAGCAGGCCGCGCGCCTGAAGATGAACACGAGTGGCGAGGGTCCGGCGATGTCGGGTTCGACGGCGGCTGGCCAACGCTCGTCCAACACACCCGCTCATTCAGCAGGCGCGGCTATGCCAGCGTGTATCGGCCCCGTAAGCTTCTGCACGCCGTACTTCGGCAGCTGACCGTTGACCGTGCACTTTTGGAAGTGGTTCGGGCTTCAACGAATGGCTGGCTGGCCGTCGAATGCCTATGCCGGGGGCGAGCGGACGGTGGCGTTATAAGGCGTCCGTCCGCTCTAACAACTCGGTCACAGGTCGCATTATTTTTTGATTCCCCCTTTGACGATACAGCCCAATTAATTCCAATCGAACAGACATGCCTTTTAATTGCAAATTCCTCAAATCCTGGCACATCACTATCGAATTAGCATAAAGAAATGATTTTGTAATTAATGACGAAGCGGTGGCGTCATTAAATCAATTAGAGTCCCGCCTCCATTGCAACGCGCCATGCACTTAGGTGTTGTCGAACAATCAACGACTACATAACTTACTGATAAAAATAATATTTTCAAGTAAACACCCTCGTTCATTCGTGACTTCTTCTCCCTCTCAACTATCTATTCTGATAGGTACCGATAATCTGTAATGAACGGTAATTTGACGGCGCTCACGGATTTAACTGAGTGCCATTATTAACCATTCAGAACAGCGCTTCCAGACGAAATTCCTATTTATTTGACTCGACCGGAAACAGCCACCGGAAGATTCGGCGTCTCGTTGCGCTGTTATCTCAGGAGGTCACATGAAGTCGTCAACCGCAAAACAGACGGTCCTGTGTCTAAACCGTTACGCGGTCGTTGCTTTGCCTCTCGCTATTGCTTCCTTCGCTGCATTCGGCGCATCACCCGCGTCCACGCTGTGGGCACGCACCGACACGAAGGCGTTTGTGACGCCCTCCCAGGTCGAGGCGCGCAGTGCGACGCCGTTGCTCGAACTCGCTGCCGGCGAGACCGCACATATCGTGGTCAGTCTCAAGCTTCGCGATGAAGCGCAACTGAAGCAACTCGCGCAGGCAGTCAACCAGCCGGGCAACGCGCAGTTCGGCAAATTCCTCAAGCGTCAGCAATTCCTCTCGCAGTACGCTCCGACCGAAACGCAAGTGCAGGCCGTCGTCACGCATTTGCGAAAGAACGGCTTCGTCAATATTCACGTCGCGCCGAACCGCCTGCTGATTTCCGCCGACGGCAGCGCCGGCGCCGTCAAAGCGGCCTTCAACACCCCGCTGGTTCGCTACCAACTGAACGGCAAGGCCGGCTACGCGAACACGGCGCCGGCACAAGTGCCGCAGGATCTCGGCGAAATAGTCGGTTCGGTGCTCGGCTTGCAGAACGTCGCGCGTGCCCATTCGATGCTGAAGGTCGGCGAGCGTTCCGCCGCGAAGACGCTGGCCACCGGTACGGCCAAGGGCCACAATCCGACCGAGTTCCCAACGATCTACGACGCCAGCAGCGCACCCACCGCGGCGAACACGACAGTCGGCATCATCACGATCGGCGGCGTCTCGCAGACGCTCCAGGATCTCCAGCAGTTCGCCAGCGCGAATGGCCTGGCGGCCGTCAACACGCAGACGATCCAGACCGGGTCGTCGAATGGCGACTACAGCGACGATCAGGAAGGCCAGGGTGAATGGGACCTCGACAGCCAGTCGATTGTCGGTTCCGCAGGCGGCGCGGTGCAGCAACTGCTGTTCTATATGGCCGATCAAAGCGCGTCCGGCAACACCGGCCTCACGCAAGCGTTCAATCAGGCAGTGTCCGATAACGTCGCGAAGGTGATCAACGTATCGCTCGGCTGGTGCGAAGTCGATGCCAACGCGGACGGCACGCTGCAGGCCGAAGACCGCATCTTCGCGACAGCGGCGGCACAGGGGCAGACCTTCTCGGTATCGTCCGGCGATGAAGGCGTGTACGAGTGCAACAACCGCGGCTACCCTGACGGCAGCACCTATTCGGTATCGTGGCCGGCCTCGTCGCCTAACGTGATCGCCGTCGGCGGCACGACGCTTTACACGACTTCGGCAGGCGCCTACTCGAGCGAAACCGTCTGGAACGAAGGGCTCGACAGCAACGGCAAGCTCTGGGCAACCGGCGGCGGCTACAGCGTGTACGAGGCGAAGCCGTCGTGGCAGTCGGTGGTGAGCGGCACGCCGGGCCGGCGTCTGCTGCCCGACATCTCCTTCGACGCGGCGCAGAGCACGGGCGCACTGATTTACAACTACGGTCAGCTGCAGCAGATCGGCGGGACGAGCCTCGCTTCGCCGATCTTCGTCGGGCTGTGGGCGCGTTTGCAGACTGCGAATTCGAATAGCCTGGGCTTCCCCGCAGCCAGCTTTTACAGCGCCATTAGCTCGACACCTTCGCTGGTGCACGACGTGAGATCGGGTAACAACGGCTACGGCGGCTATGGTTACAAGGCGGCCACCGGTTGGGACTATCCGACCGGCTGGGGAAGCCTCGATATCGCGAAACTGTCTGCTTATATCAAGAGCAACGGCTTTGGGCACTGAGTCTGCAGGCCAATTGAAGTGAACGCCTGAACGCTCGCCGATGACTTCGTGACACGCGGGTCATCGGCGGCGACGGGCAAACCATTTGTCGAAATCGCCGCGCGCGAGCATCCCTCCCGTCGCGCCGAACGATTGCGGCGGTCCGAATCCCGTCCGCCGCTCACGCGTAAAACGCCCCTCCTCGATTTCCCCAATCGCTCGCCGTGCCCTCCATCGGGTTGTCATTTTTGTTTTTAAATGTAATGATATAACATTCTTCACCATGAATGACAGCGAGGTGCCCGCTTGATCGGGACCAGTCAGCGCACGCCTCGTCATCCGTATCGCACGCAGGAAGAACGTCAACAAGACAGAAAACACATCCACCCAGCGCCCACCCTGAATAAATAAAGATGAAAAACCGCACGCGTGTCTCCCATGCAGCCCTGCTGCTGTTCGCTATCGCCGCTCATGCCCACGCCGCGTCCGACGAAGGTTCGGTGACGGGCGCCGTCACCGACGCAGCGGGCAAGCCCGTCCGGAACGCCACCGTGAGCGTTCAGAACGCAAGCGGCGCCGCAGTCAATGAGGCAAAGACGGATGCAGACGGCCGTTTCGCGATCGGCCATGTGACACCGGGGACTTATGCGATCGTCGTTACGGCACCGGGATTTGCGAGCGGCAGCAGCATGGCGACCACGACTGCGGGTACAGAAAGCGCAGTAAGCGTCAAACTCGCTCAAAGCGACACACTCGACGTTCAGGTAAATGCAAAGCGTCTCGATCGGGCCCGCAACGGATTGTTGCCAGAAACCGGCAGCAGCGTGTACCGCTTCAGCCAGGCCGATATCAATGCGCTGCCCGCAGGGCAAGACACGCCGCTGAACCAGGTGTTGCTACAAGCGCCCGGCGTGGCGAGCGACTCGTACGGGCAACTGCACGTGCGCGGTGATCATGCGAACCTGCAGTACCGCATCAACGGCATCATCATTCCCGAGCCGATCAGCGGTTTCGGCCAGGCACTCGACACCCGCATCATCGACCAGGTGAACCTGCTCACCGGCGCGCTACCGGCCCAATACGGCTACCGCACGGCAGGCGTGGTGGACATCCGCACGAAGACGGGCGATGCCGGCAACGGTGGGTCCATCGACGTGTTCGGCGGCAGCCATCAGACGATCAAGACCAGCGCGGATGTATTCGGCAATCAGGGGCCGTTCAGCTACTATTTCAGCGGCTCGCTCGGCATGAACAACCTCGGGATCGAGAATCCCACTGCCAGTGCCAACGCGATTCACGATCACACCCGTCAGGGCGATGCGTTCGGCTACATGTCGTACATCATCAACCCGCTCACCCGCGTGAGCGTGATGTTCGGCACGACAAGCAACCAGTTCGAGATTCCCAACACCCCCGGCTTGCCGACCAACTTCACACTCAACGGCAGCAACACGTTCGATTCGAGCCAACTGAACGAAACGCAATCGGAGTTGAACAACTTCGCCGTGGTGGCCCTCCAGGGCACCAATGGAGGCGCACTCGACTATCAGGTTGCCTTGTTTACCCGCTACACGCGGACGCAATTCAATCCCGATCCGGTCGGCGATCTGCTCTTTAACGGCGTGGCGTCGCAAGATTTTCACAGCAACTCGGCCAATGGCGCACAGGTGGACACGACCTGGCGGCTGAACGACAGGCATACGGTCCGGGCGGGCCTCTTCTTCCAGCAGGAACACGCCGTGTTCAACGACAGCGTCAACGTATTCGCGACGGACAGCAACGGCAACCAGCTTTCCGATCAGCCCTTCAATATTCAGGACTCCAGCAGCAAGACCGGTTATCTGTACAGCGCCTACGTACAGGACGAGTGGAAAATCACAGACAAGCTCACGCTGAACTATGGTCTGCGCTACGACAAGATGGACGAATATGTCAGCGCGAGCCAGCTTAGCCCACGCATCGGTCTCGTCTACGCGCTGACGCCGGCCACGACGCTCCATGCCGGTTACGCACGCTATTTCACGCCGCCTGCGTTCGAGCTGGTGTCCGGCTCGACCATCAGCCGTTTCAATGGCACGACCAACCAGAGTCCATCGAACCAGAACGACCAGGTGCAACCGGAACGCAGCCATTATTTCGATCTCGGCGTGACCCAGCGTCTTGGATCGAGTGTGACGGTCGGGCTCGACGCTTACTACAAGAAATCGGCGAACCTGCTCGATGAAGGACAGTTCGGCTCCGCGCTCATCTTCACGCCGTTCAACTACAGGGAGGGGCGCGTGTATGGGGTCGAGTTCACGGCCAACTACAAGCAGGACAACGTATCCGCGTACATGAATCTCGCGTGGAGCCGCGCGCAGGGCACGCAGATCGATTCAGCGCAGTTCAATTTCGACCCGGCGGAACTCGCCTATATCAACAATCACTGGGTCTATCTGGATCACGACCAACGCATCACTGCATCGTTCGGTGGGACCTACGATCTCGGCAGAACGACTTTCACGTTCGACGGACTCGTAGGAAGCGGTTTGCGCAGCGGCTTTGCGAACACGGATCGGCTGCCGCTCTATGCGCAAGTCAATCTTGGGGTGATACAGCACTTCAATCAGCCTCTCATCGGCAAATTCGATGCACGCCTCGTCGTGATCAACGCGTTCAACCGCGTCTATGAGTTGCGCGACGGGTCGGGTATCGGCGTCGGCGCACCGCAGTACGGTCCGCATTTCGCCGTCTACGCCGGCGTCACCAAGCATTTCTGATTCTGCCCAGCTACGAAGAGGTAAAGCATGCAAGATTGGACAAGCGTTCTAGCGGCAGTACGCATAGGCGGATGGGTCATCTATCCGCTGACGATACTCGCCATTCTGGCAGTCGCCATTGCCCTCGACCGGGCCTATGTGTTTCTGCGTTTCGGCCGGTTGTCGGGCACGCTGCGTGGCACACACGACATTGCGGCGCCTGGCTCGGCCCTTGATTGGGCCGGCAGATTGAAGGATGTTTCCAGTCAGAACGCATTCAGACGGATGAGCGCGCCGTGGGCGCCCGATCCTTCTGTACCGCTGTGGCTACGCGAGGCCAAGGCGCAATCGGTTGCCGCGCAAATCGAGCGCGACATGAGCAAGGGTTTCTGGGTGCTGGAAACCATCGTGACAGCGGCGCCTTTGCTGGGTCTGTTGGGCACTATCGTCGGCATGATGCATTCGTTCCAGTTGTTCGGCGGCGATGGTCTCGTCGATCCGGGTGGCGTGACCGGTGGCGTGGCCCAGTCTCTGGTGGCAACCGCGATTGGCCTCGTCGTCGCCTTGTTCGCGCTCTTTGCGTTCAACTATTTTTCCCGCCGGCTCGAACGACTCATGGATGAACTCGAGTCGTTCGCGAACGCGCGGCTCAGCGAAATCCGTCTTACCGTTGCCGATACGTCCGCGGGAGCGCTGCCGTGAAGTTCAAGCGCTCGCGCGCGGCGAAGCGCGGTCGCATCGAAATCATTCCCATGATCGATGTGATGTTCTTTCTGCTGGCGACCTTCATGCTCGCATCGCTCGCGATGCAGCGGCTCGATGCACTCAAGGTCAATCTCCCTGCCGGCAGCGCGCAAAAGATGGCAGCCCATGAACCCCTGACTATTTCAGTGGACAGCAGCAATGAGGTATTCGTGAACCATCAGTCCGTCCGTCTCGATCAGGTCGAACCGACGGTAAAACGCCTGCTGCAAGCGGACGGCAATGTTGTGATCGCCGCTGACGACGCGGCAGGCCACGGCGTGGTCGTTCAGGCGATGCTGGCCGCACGCCGCGCGGGTGCTGAGCGGTTTTTGATCGCCGTGCGTCGTGAGTAGCCGGATGCGCGTCGCGGACACTGTGGACGATTCTCCGCGGATACGGATTGCGCTAGCGGTGCTGGTCGCGCTGGTCGTATGGATCGGGTTCCTGTTTCAGGTGGGGCAATGGTTGGGTACAACGCCGTCTGCGCACGCGCCTGATAAGCCACTCGAGATGCGGGTAGTGGAACTCGATCCGCCGAAGGCTCCGGTTGCGACGCCTTCTGCGGCTGCCCCTACGCACACGACGCCCGCTCCGATTGCACCGGCAAAGCCACGACAACCCGCAGATCCGCGCCCTCACGTGTCAACACAAGCACGCGCGACGCCACCTGTTCCATCGAAGCAGGATGTGCGATCGGTACAAAGCGTTACGCCCACTCAGTCAGCGCCCACGGTCCAAGAGCCGAAGCCGGCAGCCGAGCCGCCAGCGCGCGCTGCGAGTCCCTCGCCCGAAGAAAGGGGAAACGCTACACCATCGGCCACGTCGTCCGCCGAAGCAACCGCGCACGCCATTGCTCAACCGTTGCCGGAACTCCCCGACGATTTACGTGACCAGGCATATCAAACCGTCGCGACGGCTCGCTTCGCCATTCACGTTGACGGCTCAGTCGATGTCGAACTCATCAAGCCAACCGCCAACCCGCGCCTCAACCAGATCCTGCTCGAAACGCTCCGTAAATGGCGATTCTTTCCGGCGATGCAAGCGGGACATCCAGTCGAAAGCCGGCAGGACATCCGTGTGCATTTCAACGTGAGCTAGCCCGAGGAAGGTTGTGCGTTGGGTTTCTACCAGGACAGCTAAACGTACGCTGGCCTGTCGTTCACCGCGGCATATCTGAACGAGGAAAATCCCGGATCGACATCCGGTGGTGCGACCACCGTTTCGAGTTCCCCCAGCGCCCACCTCACCCCTTCGTCGCCCCAAACGTCAATCCCGCCACAAAATGCTTCTGCATCGCAAAGAACATCGCGACCGAAGGCAACGCGGCAAGAATCGACCCCGCCGAAACCAGATTCCACGCCGTGGTCCACTGCCCTTTCAACGCCGCGACGCCTACGGTAATCGGCGCCGCGTCGTCACCTTGCGTCAGACACAGCGCCCAGAAATAGTCATTCCACACGAACGTGAACACAAGAATCGCCAGCGCCGCGAGCGCGGGACGGATCAACGGCAATACGATTTTGAAGAACACGGTCCACTCATTGGCGCCTTCGATCCGCGCCGCCTCGACCAGCTCAAACGGCAACTGCTTGATGAAATTCCGCAGAAACAGCGCGCAAAATCCGGTCTGAAACGACACATGGAACAGAATCAGCGCGCTCACGGTATTGAACAAACCAAGTTGCAACGACAGATCCCGCACCGGGATCATCAACACCTGCACCGGCACGAAATTGCCCGCGACAAACGTCGCAAACAACGTCGAATTCCCGCGAAACCGATAAATAGCCAGCGCGAATCCCGCCATTGCCGCAAGCGCAATCGAGCCCACCACAGCGGGCACCGTAATCAGCACGCTGTTCCAGAAGTAATGCAGCATCGGCGAGGTCGTCAACGCCTCGCGATAGTTATCAAACATCGCGAAGTGCTTGGGCCAACCCCAATAGTTGCCTTCGCTCAGTTCTTCCGTCGAGCGCACCGAGGTCACGAGCACGGCGATCATCGGCAGCAACCAGATCAGCAGCGCGAGCGGCAACGTCAGTTTGTACGCGCGGCGCGTCACCGGCTTCCATTTGTCGATTGGGATCGGAAACATGATCGGCTCCTTATTGCTCGGTGCGCAGCATGCGGCGCAGGTGATAGACGATGTACACCAGCATGATGGCGAACAGCACGACTGCCACCGCCGCGGAATACCCAATGCGGTAGTACTTGATTGCCTGGTCGTACATGTAGTACGCGAGCACCGTCGAGCTTTCGAACGGTCCGCCGCTGGTCATCACCGAAATCAGATCGAAGCTGCGCAACGCGCCGATCACCGTGACGACGATCGCCATGAACGTGGTCGGCCGCAATTGCGGCAGGATCACGTGCCACAGCATCGACCAGCCGCGTGCGCCCTCCATTCGCGCCGCCTCGATCTGCTCGGCGTTCAGCGACGTCAGGCCGGTCAGGTAAAGAATCATGCAATACGCGGTTTGCGGCCACAGCGCGGCGAACACGATCCCGAGGGTCGCGTAACGAGGGTCGCCGAGTACCGGCACGCCGTGACCGAGAATCACCGCGAGCAAGCCGAAGGTCGGGTCGTAGAACCACGAAAAGATCAAGCCAACCACCACGCCCGACAACACGAACGGCGCGAAGAACAGCGATTTGACAATGCGGATGCCGGCCACGGCCTGGTTCAGATAGAGCGCGACGGCGAGCCCCATCGGCGGCGCAAGCAGGAACAGCAGCAGCCAGATAAGATTATTCTTCAGCGCCGTGTAGAACGTCGGCGTATGGAACAACTCGATATAGTTTGCGAGGCCGACGAAAGATGGGTCGGTCATCCCATCCCAGTTGAAAAAACTCAGGCGCACGGTCGAGATGATCGGCCACACGACGTAGATCGCCACCATCACGCAGGCCGGCGCGAGAAATAGGAAAGCGGCTCGCCGCTGCCGGCGCGCGGTCGGCGAAGGACGGCGCCGGCGCGCCGCGCCAGGCGGCCCGCCGCGCAATGCACCGCCCGAAGCCGGTACGCCCGGTGCGGGCAAGCCAGGACCGCCCGGTTCGGCAGGGCCGCCGACAGTGTGACGGGTGACGGAATGCGACACGATCATTCTCCTGTCGACCAGATGTCGATCGGAGTTGGCGCTTTAGCGCTTACTCCGATCCCATGCAAAGCTGTTCGCGCTTTAGCGCGTTACCCTGGTCTCATGCAACATAGTTGCCAATCTGATTCAACGAGTAGCGGCCCAGACCAAGACCCAAGCCCGGGCCACCACCGCTCACTTCTTATAGATCCGCTTACGCGTCTGCTCGAGTTGCGCGAGCACGTCGTCGAGCTTCGACGGATCGGAGATGAATTGCTGCATCCCCTTCATCCCTTCATCGGCCATTTCCTTCGTCATGTCGCGATCGTAGAACTGCGCAATGCCGCCCTTCGTATTCGCGAGAATCTGGAAGCCAATCTTCGAAATCGGATCCTCAGGTTCCGGCGATTTGCTGTTCGCCGACAAGGAGCCGAGACCGGTCGCCAGCTTCGCGCCATTTTCCGGGGTCTGGACGAACGCCAGGAAGGCATGCGCATCCGCCTTGTTCTTCGCCTTCGACGGAATATGCAGCGATTCGACTGGACCGTCTTCGGCGGTCGGCACGTTCGCGTCGATGATCGGAAACTGGAAGTAGCCCATTTCCGGCTTGACGTTCGGCGGGAAACCACCCGTGATGAAGGTGCCCATCAGCATCATCGCGGCCTTGCCCTGGAACAGGAACGGCTGCACCGCATCCAGATCGTAGGAAAGCGAATTGTCGATGAAATAGCCGGCGTCGATCAGTTGCTTCCACGTCGTGTAGACCTTCTTCACACGCGGATCGGTGTACGCGATATCGCCCGCCATCAGTTTCTGATGGAACGCGTTGCCGTTCAGGCGCAGATCGAGATAATCGAACCAGCCGGCGAGCGTCCATGAATCACGGCCAGCCACGGCAATCGGCGTAATGCCCGCCGCTTTCAGCTTCTTGCAGTCGTCGAGAAACTGGTCCCACGTTTTCGGTTCGCCGGTAATGCCGACCTTCTGGAACAGGTCCTTGCGATAGAACATGCCCCACGAGTAATACACGGTCGGTGCGGCGTACTGCTTGCCCTTATACGACGACGCTTCCTTCGTCGACGCATACATGTCGTTCCAGCCATTCTTCGCCCAGTCGCCGCTCAGATCGTCGAAGAGGCCGCGCTGCGCGTAATATGCCATGCGCTCGCCGTCATGCCAGTTGACGATATCGGGCGCGACGGTGGAGAGCCAACCGGGCAACTGAACTTTGTACGCTTCTTCATCGACGAACGACACTTTCACGTCGGTACCGGGATGCGTTTTCTTGAAGTCGTCGATGATCGACTGCCAGACTGCCCGTTGACTCGCGCCCTTGAACGCGATGTTGACCGCGAGCGTGCCGGCCTGCGCCGTGCTGACGACGGACACGCCCGCGGCGGCCGCAGCCAGCGCGAGTGCCAGCAGAATCTTGCGAGGTTTCAGTGCCATGTTGCTGTCTCCTTTATGCCTTGATTTTGCGTCGTTGTTGTTACTGCATGGAATCCTTCGTCCAGCGCTATCGATCAGTTGCCCGATCGATAAACGGCCACACCCTGCGGTTCGATAGCGCGCGAGCCGATCACGAAAGCATCGTCGGCGACATCGGCCAGCGTGTGCGTCTGATCGCCGTAGTTCAACACGTAGGTCAGCGCGCCGCGACGGCTGAAGCGCACGGTGTCGCCGAGCGATATCGTGTCGATGCCCGCTTCTTCAGCAATCTGCTTCAGAAGGCGGACCGTAAGCGCATCGTCGAACAGGCTCGCGAGGTAATGAAACGCGCCGCTTTTCACGTAAGCAGGATGGCCGTCAGCGAAACGGGCACGCACGTCGAGCGAATCCACTGTATCGCTGTCGCTGTCGATGAAATCGCGCCAGTGGCGCGCAACGCCGTCCTCTGCGGTCGCTTCCTGGTTATCCACGAGCAGCACGGCTTCGGTCACATTCGGCCGCATCGATTCGACTCGCCACACACGCAGCGGCAATACAGAAGCGAGCGCGCCCGGCGGCAGATTCGCCGGAATCTGCACGTCTGCCGTCTTCGAACCGGTGCGGGGACCCAGCACGACTTGCGCGCCCGAGCTCGCGAGCCGAGCGGCAAAATCCGCAGGCACAACCGGCAGCGGCGGCACGATGATCAAACGATAGCCGTCGAGGGCTGCATCGACCGGCACGATATCGACGTCCAATCCGAGCGAGCGCAGCGCCGAGTAATACTCGAACGCGAAGCGCGGATAGTGAAAGTCCGCGCCCTGCGGATGAATCTCGAAGAGCCACTTCGCTTCGTAGTCGTAGACGAGCGCAACCTTCGAGCGGATCGCAGCGTTGGCGTCGGCGTTCGCGGCGAGCACCGCGCGAATCTCGTCCGCAACCTGCGCCGCTTCGTTGCCGCCCACATCGAGCCGGTTATCGGGCGTATTCAAACCAGCGTGCATCTGCTCCTGCGCAAACGGCGCCTGGCGCCAACGGAAATACGACACGCAACCCGCGCCGTGCGCGAACGCCTCCCAGCTCCACAGCCGCACCATGCCGGGCAGCGGCGCCGGATTCCACTGTGCCCAGTTCACCGGGCCGGGCTGCTGCTCCATCACCCAGAACGGCAGCTTCGACATACCGCGGTACACGTCATGATTGAACGACGCAAAATCGGGATGCCCGCTGCGCAACCAGCGCGCTTTCACGTCCGGCGCAAACCACTGCTCTTCGAGCGCGCCGAGCGGATAGCTGTCCCACGCGGCAATGTCGAGATCGGCCGCCACCTTGTAGTGATCGAACTCGGTAAAGAGCTGCATAAAGTTGTGCGCGACCGGCCGCCCCGGCGAATGCGCGCGGATGATCTCGACCTGCATGCGGTTGTAGCGCGCCACTTCGTCGGAGGCGAAGCGCCGGTAATCGAGCCGGTGCGACGGATGCGCTTCGGTGACGGTCGCCACCGGCGCGTCGATCTCGTCGAAGCTGCGGTACTCCATGCTCCAGAACACCGTGCCCCACGCACGGTTCAGCGCATCGATCGTTTGATAGCGCGCCTTGAGCCACTCGCGAAAGCGCCCCACTGCAGCCGGCGAATAGCTGACCACCGTATGATGACAACCGAATTCGTTATCGGTCTGCCAGTAGGCAACGGCCGGATGCTTGCCGTAACGCTCGGCAACCGCCGTGCAGATTCGCTGCGATGCTGTGAAATACGAAGGCGAGGAGAAATCGTAATGACGGCGTGAGCCGAAAGCGCGCGGACGGCCGTCCGCACCGATCGGCAGAATGTCCGGATGACGGTCGATCAGCCACTTGGGCGGCGTCGCGGTGGGCGTGCACATGACGACCTGCAGACCGGCCGCGCCGAGTACATCGACCGCGCGATCGAGCCAGCCCCAGTCGTACTCGCCAGGCGTTGGCTCCATCCGGCTCCACGCAAATTCGGCGATTCGCACCTGCTCGATGCCAAGCGCTTTCATCCGGCGAGCGTCGTCTTCCCACATCGACTCCGGCCAGTGTTCCGGGTAATAACAGACTCCAAGGCGCATCCGAATGTCCTCTATGCGTAGTGTTCGACGGATTCGAGCGAAGCGGCGGCAAAGCCGTCTTCGGTAAACAAATGGCAGGCGCGGCTGGGTACGCGCAAGCTCGCGCGGTCGCCCGGCGCGAGGCGTGTGTCGCCGGGCGCCTTGGCGATCAGCGTGGCGCCGCCGGGCTGATCGAGGTGGACGTAGCTGTGCTCGCCGAGTTGTTCGACGAGGGATACGGTGCGGCTCAGAACGGCGTCCTGCGGGTTTTCAGAAGCAGCTGCGTCGATGAATTCCAGGTGTTCAGGGCGCACGCCGAGCGTGACGGGTTGCGCCGCCTGGAGTCCATCACCGCTGACTGGCACGCGCACGTTCTCGGACGTATCGTCGAGCGTGACGATCACGCCCTGCGGATCAACCGACGCCACCCGCCCCGGCAAAAAGTTCATGCGCGGCGAACCGATGAAACCGGCGACGAAGCGGCTCTTCGGACGGTGGTACAACTCGAGCGGCGCGCCGATCTGCGCGATGCTGCCGTAGCGCTCAGTGTCCTTACCCGCATGCAGCAGCACGATCTTGTCGGCGAGCGTCATCGCTTCGATCTGGTCGTGCGTGACGTACACCACGCTGGCTTTGGCGAACTGCTTATGCAGCCGCGCGATTTCGATGCGGGTCTGGCCGCGCAGCGTCGCGTCGAGATTGGAGAGCGGCTCGTCGAACAGAAACACGCCCGGTTCGCGCACGATGGCCCGGCCAATCGCCACACGTTGACGCTGTCCGCCGGACAGTGCTTTTGGCCGACGCTCGAGCAGCGCCTCAAGTTGCAGGATGCGCGCGGCTTCCCGCACCTTGCGGTCGATTTCTTCCTTGGGGGTTTTGGCCAGCTTGAGGCCGAAAGCCATGTTCTCGAACACGGTCATATGCGGAAACAGCGCGTAACTCTGGAACACCATCGCCACACCGCGCTGCGCCGAAGGGACGTCGTTGACGAGGCGGCCGGCAATCGACAGGTCGCCGTCGGTCACGTCTTCGAGGCCGGCGATCATCCGCAGCAAGGTGGATTTGCCACAGCCGGACGGACCGAGAAACACGCAGAACTCATTCTCGCCGATCTCCAGATCGACATCGCGGATCACCAGCGCGCCGTCGCCATACGCCTTCTGCACGCCTCTCAACGAAATGCTCGCCATCGCATCGACTCCGTGATTTAATCGGCTCGACGTCGGAGATTAAGCGCTTAATCAGCAGGGCCGAAAAAAATCGATCGCTACCGATCGCTGGGGCCTTACCTGTCTCCGATATCGTTTTGTCTGTGCGGCAAATGGTGCCGCGCCTTGGGCTGCGATGCAAATGTCGGACACCCATCCCAAATATTGAATACGCATTATGACAACCCTTAGCGAAGTCGCGCGTCACGCCGGCGTCACCCCTGCCACGGTGTCGAACGTGCTGCGCAATCGCGGCCGGGTCGGCGCGAGCACCCGGCAGCGGGTGCTGGACGCCGTCGACGCGCTCGGCTACCGCCCGCATCTGGCCGCCCGCGCGCTCGCCGAGGGCCGCGCGCCGACGCTGGCGTTGATGGTGTCGAGCATTGCCAATCCGTTCTATCCGGAGTTCGCGCTCGCGGTCGAACACGCGGCGCGCAGCAGCGGCCACTTCGTGATCATCTGCAATACGAACGAAGATCCGCTGACCGGGCGGGCCTATCTCGACCAGATCGCGGGGACGCTTTCCGAAGGCGTGCTCGTCACCAATGCGAACCTGGACTTTGCAGACCTTCATACGACCGAATCGCGCGGCACGCCCGTGGTGCTGTGCATGTGGGAACGGCCGAATGAACCGCCGGGGCTGCCATGTGTAGCGGTCGATTTTCGTCTGGCAGGCGAACTGGCCGGCACGCATCTGCTGACGCTCGGCCATCGGCGGATCGGCGCGATTGTCGGCAGCAAGGCCTCGGGCATTCACGCAGCGCGTTACGAAGGTTTTGTCGATGCGCTGCATGCGGCCGGCGCGCCGAAAGGACGGGTCAAGCATGCGCCCGATACGATACAAGGCGGCTACGCCGCAGCGCGTGCGCTGCTGGAAGCCGATCCGAAACTCACCGCGATCTTCGCGACCAACGATCTGCCGGCGCTCGGCGCGATGCACGCCGCCGCCGATCTTGGCCTGAACGTGCCGGGTGATCTGTCCGTGATCGGTATTACCGATATTCAACTGGCGCGCGAATCGCGGCCCGCGTTGACGACAGTCGCCGTGCCGACTGTCGAAGTCGCCGACCTGGCAGTGTCGCTGCTGCGCGAGTTGATTGAATCGTCGTATGGGCAAGCAGGTCGTCAACCAGCGGCAAGCGTGCCGATGCGAATTTCCTCGGCGCCGAAACTGGTTGTGCGTGCGTCGACGGGGGTGCCGCGCCCGAGGTAACGTGGCCGTAACAACATCGAGGACGTTACGTAGCGAACCCTGACTGCGGCCGCCCTCACCTCTCAGGCCACCGTCCGCAAACGCCCGTATCAAGCGGTTCCACGGCAAAAATACCGTTTCGATCAGTCCATCCATGCAGTTGGCACGGTCCCTGCAATAAAGCAGGAAAAGGCCGAGCGCCGGCATGACTCACATGCCGCCTGCGCTCCCCCAACCGGCCAGGCCAGGGCCATAACAAGCATGGATACTCAAATGAATGCCGATCTTCTGCTGGACGCCGATCTCGCCGAACAGACCACCGACGCAGACTCGACCTTCGCGCAGCGCCATCCCTTGCAAATCGCGGTCTGCCTGCGCAAGCTGATGGCCGGACAGGACTTCGTGACGGTGGAATTCAACGGCCGCCAGATCGTTACGCAGGTACTCGATGTCGATTCGCGCAATGCCCGCTTTATCTTCGATGCCGGCAGTACGCAGTTGGACAATTCCGCGCTTCCGTCTGCGCGCCAGTTGATCTTTCGCAGTTTGCCAGGTGGCATTCGCACAGAGTTCATAACGCTTAACGCAAACCCCATCATGTTCGAAGGGCTCCCGGCTTTCGAGGCGGCCTTCCCTACGCTCCTGCACTACGTTCAACGTCGTGAATTCTTCCGCGTGCAAACGCCCGTGCTGGATCCGTACATCGCTAGCGGGCCGTATGTGGACGGCGGTTCGTTCCGGCTGGAACTGCAAGATCTGTCATTGGGCGGCGTGGCGTTGAAAACAGCCGATGCGCGTTTCGGCGCGCTGGAAAGCGGCACCGTATTGCGCGACGTCACGCTGCAACTCGGCAGCTTCGGCACGCTTGCGCTCGATCTGGAAATCGTCGCGCCACGGCAATTGACTACGCCGAAGGGCGACCTGCGCTTCGTGATCGGCTGCAAGTTCGTACAGACGCCGGGACTGGCCGAGCGAACCTTGCAGCGTATCGTTACGCAACTCGAAACGAAGCGTCAAAGGCTCACGCCGCGCGGGTGAGTTCCTTCCGGTAAGTCCCTTCAGGCACGAACCGCGCTGGAATCGCACCGGATTCCAAACCGGATTGCTGAACCTCGGCACCTTCACTGAAGCGTCGACGCCTATATGAGGCCCGGCGCGCCGACAAGCTGGTACGGCGGAATCTGCCGAATCGCGCTTTCACCCGCAGGAGCGCCCGTGAGCAGATGGACGGCAAGGTCGAACGTCGTCGAGCGGCGCGTAAGCATTAGGCAGGTCACTTCATTCTGCAATGCACGCGTGGCGTGCCAGCAGCGCGGCCGCATGCAGACCCCCTCCCCGACGGGCACCTTGAAAGCTGCCAATGAATCAAGGTTAGGGTGCCCGTCCGGTGTACTCGTCGCGACAATCTGAACGAGAGGTCCGGTTAGCGGCACCACGGCCTGCTCAGTCAGCCAATGCGCCTCGAGCTTCATCACCTCAGCTTCGCAATCGCGGTATCTGACCCACAGAATCTCAGGATCTCCGGAAAGTCCGGCATCGAACAGATGCTCACGCCAGAAATCGGAAGACGGGCTTGCGAACGAAGGCGCAGCGCTATCCTCCGGAAACGGCTTGCCTAACATCCATCCATAGGGTTCGAAAGCGCCCGCAGTAAGCGGTTGAATGGTCAGAGGCGTAGCAGTCGGCATCTCGGTTCGGACCTTTGATAATCCAAGAAAAACATCATGGGGTGCCACTCAATGAGGCGGCAGCGCTTCGTCGGTGTCTGGAAAGAGCGCGATATCTGGTCCGTTCTCCAGGCTGAACTCTCGCATGACCTTTTGCGCCAGGTGCGTGATCGACTCGCATAGCAAACTGTCCGGACTGCGCCGGAAGGATGCGAAAAGCGGGAGTTCCGGGACTCGATGCGTCACTTTCAGCAGTTGCAGATGACCGGACTCCAGCTCGCGGGTCACGAAAGCTGTCGGCAGAACCGCAATGCCGAAACCGTCGAGTACGAGTCTGATAATCGCCGCGACCGAAGACACGCAGTTGATTTGCACGCGCGGCTCGCCGGCGGCTGCAAACAGGCCAGCTACAAACACATGCGGCGACGAATGACGGGCAAAGCTCACAATCGGAAAGCTCGCCAGTTCAGCTTCCGATAGTGCTTCAGCCGACAGATTCAGCGACGGACTCGCCACCCATCGCATCGGCAATGCACCGAGCGAAACATTTTCCGCGTCGGCACCCGCGACCACCGTGCTCAAAAAAGCGATATCCACGTTGCCGTTAACCAGTTGCACGGACAGATTCGTCGAGGTGTCGCAGGTCAGCTCAATCGTCAGGTTCGGATATTCGTCCCGCACGCGCCGTAGTAACTCGGGAAGCCACGTATGCACGACGGACTCCATCACGCCGACCCGCAACAACCCGCTCACATGCGAGCGGTCGCTTACGCTTGCGAGCATGTCGTTCGTGAGTTTCAGAATCTGCTCAGCGAAGGCCAGCGCTTTGGTCCCTTCCTGGGTCAGCTTGACGTCGCGCGGTCCCCGATCGAATAGACGCACGCCGAATTCCTGCTCGAGCGCAGATATCCGACTGGAAATTGCGGCCTGTGTCGCATGCAAGCGCTCCGCTGTCAGGCGGAAATTGCGCAGCTTTGCAAGCCATACAAACGTTTCTAGAAAACGGACATTCATCAGACACCTTGTATGGTCAACGGACGCACAATCAGGTTCCACGTATTGCGCCCGCGCAAACGAACAGCTTCAGTGCATTGGCAGAGTTTAGCGCCGCAAAATCAGGCCCGTGACAACAAAAACTGGCCACCTGGACCAACTTTTTGTTGTGACCGCGACGGCTCAACGCACAAGAGGCGGCCTATCGGGAAAGCCCTGGGGGCAATCAGATTTATCTATTGCCGGTCAATAAAATAAGTCGTTGGACGGAAGAATTTGGCGTTCGAATACTCATTGAACCGAAAACCAAGGAGCCGCCCATGTCACCCTCGTACAGTAAATTGAACCGGACGCTGCAAACGAGCGCCGCTGCGCTGCTGCTGAGCGCAGGCAGCGCGAGCTTCGCCGCGGAGCCGGCCGTGATCCTGATTGGTCATGCCGCGCCCTTGACAGGGCAGCTCGCGCATATGGGCAAGGACAGCGAAAATGCGGCGCGGCTAGCAATCGACGAGATCAACAGCCAGCATCCGGTGATCGACGGCAAGGCGGTCCGTCTGCAACTCGACGCTCAGGACGACGCTGCCGACCCACGCACAGGGACTCAAGTCGCCCAGAAGCTCGTTGACGATGGTGTGGTAGCCGTAGTCGGCGATATCAACTCTGGGGTTTCGATCCCGGCATCGAAGATCTACAGCGAAGCCAGTCTGGTGCAGATCTCGCAAGGTTCGACCAATCCCACCTATACGCTGCAGGGCTTCAAAACGACCTTCCGCGTCGTCGCGACCGACGCACTGCAAGGTCCGGCCCTGGCTCGCTACGCAATCGACTCAATGCACGCGAAGCGAATTGCAATCGTGGACGACTCAACCGCATACGGCCAGGGTCTCGCGCAAGAATTTGAAAAAGCGGCAACAGCACGAGGCGCCGTTATCGTGACCCACGAAGCGACAACCGACAAAGCTGTCGACTTCCGGGCGATTCTGACGAAGATCAAAGGTCTGAAACCCGACGCAATCATGTATGGCGGCTCGGACGCAACGGCCGGCCCGCTGGCGAAACAGGCAGCTAACCTCGGCATCACCGCAAAGGTGCTGGGAGGCGACGGTGCCTGCACAGATAACATGACGCAACTTGCCGGCAGCGCAATTGGCAACGTGACGTGTTCAGAAGCCGGACTTGCCTTGTCAAAAATGCCAAAGGGTCAAGACTTCGACAAGCGATACGTGGCGCGCTTCAGAACCCCCATCGACGCCTACGCTCCGTTCACGTATGACGCCGTCTACGTTATCTATGACGCCATGAAGCGGGCGAATTCGACCGACCGATCGAAAATTCTCGCAGCGATGCCTGCCACCAGCTATGACGGCGTGATCGGACACATTGCGTTTGACCCGCACGGCGACCTGCGGGACGCCGCGATCACGATCTACCAGTTCAAGGACAACAAGAAGACCGTGATGGATGTCATCAGAATGTGATCCGGCTGAAAGGGACGGATATTGCGTACATGGCGTTACGCTCAGCCACCACTGATTACCCTTCGCGACGGCAGCCCATCCCGTCGCGAAAGGTCACTTAAGACTTCAATTCGCTTACAAGCGAGCCAGGACTTTCCCGAAGTTCCGGTGCTCGACCTTGCATCGCACCATCCCCGCGAAGCCCCGTCACGTAAGGCCCGCTACCCTGTCGGCCGCTTCAGCGCGTCGACGTCCTCTCCGATCGTTTCCTTGACTAGCGTCCCCGCGCCTGCTCTACTAAATCAACCAAAGTGATTTAAGTGGTCGATTTCGAACAGCCTCGGAATCGCATCAGGTTCGAAACCAGATCGCAAACAGGCAGCAAGCGCGCAGCGTTCGCGTGTGCAATCGCCCGCAGTTCACAACGTCGTTGCCAATAACCGGAGGAGCGTCCCATGAATCTGAATTCCCGCAGGCATCCTGTCGCCAGGAAAATCGTGTCGATGTGCGTCGCGGCATCGGCCGTGTGGTGTGTGAGCGCGAGCCAGGCGGCTGATCAGCCTGTCGTCGGCCTCATCACCAAGACCGACACCAATCCGTTCTTCGTGAAGATGAAACAGGGCGCCGAAGCAGCGGCATCGAAAGACGGCGCCAAGTTGCTCACCGCCGCCGGCAAGTTCGACGGCGATAACGCGAGCCAGGTCACCGCCATCGAAAACATGATGACGGCCGGCGCGAAAGCGATTCTGATCACGCCGAGCGACACCAAGGCAATCGTGCCGAGCATCAAGAAAGCGCGCGCCGCCGGTGTGATGGTGGTCGCGCTCGACACGCCGACCGATCCGCAAGATGCCACGGACGCCCTCTTCGCCACCGACAACTTCAAAGCCGGCGTGCTGATCGGCAAGTACGCGAAAGCCGCCATGAACGGCAAGCCCGCGAAGATCGCCACGCTCGACCTCGCTCCCGGCGTCTCGGTCGGCGTGCTGCGTCATAACGGCTTCCTGGAAGGCTTCGGCGTGAAGGAAGGTGATCCGTCGATCGTTTGCAGTCAGGACACCCGCGGCGATCAGTCGAAGGGCCAGACGGCGATGGAAAACTGCCTGCAGAAATCGCCGGATATCAACGTGGTCTACACGATCAACGAACCGGCGGCAGCGGGTGCGTATCGCGCGCTCAAGGCAGCGGGCAAGGACAAGAGCGTGATGATCGTTTCCATCGACGGCGGCTGCGAAGGCGTACGCAATGTGAAGGCCGGTGCGATTGCCGCGACCTCGCAACAGTATCCGCTGAAGATGGCCTCGCTCGGCGTGACGGCGGGTGTCGAGTACGCGAAGACCGGCAAGAAAGTCTCCGGCTATCAGGACACGGGCGTGACGCTGATCACCGATAAGCCGATGACCGGCGTAGACGGCAAAGATACGACGTACGGTCTCGACAACTGCTGGGGCAACAAGTAATACGCACTGAACGGCGGCCCACTTCGCTGGGCCGCTCACGGACTGCCAGCCACTGAGCCGCCGGCCGCGGGATACCCTGCGGATCGCCGGCCCGCCAGATGGCCGGTCTCCGGATCGCCGGCCGCCGTATTTACCCCGTGGCCTGCCCGCCACGTTTATGCATCGAGGACACCTATCATGTCGACACCTTCCGCGCCCGCCGGCCACCCGCGCACCTTCACCGACCGTTTGCCGTCGCTCGCTGAAATCGGACCGCTGATCGCCCTGCTGCTGGCCTGCGGCTTCTTCATTTCGCAGAGCAACCGGTTCCTGTCGTTCCAGAACCTCTCGCTGATCCTGCAGCAGACGATGGTGGTCGCCGTCATCGCCATCGGCCAGACGCTGATCGTGCTGACAGGCGGGATCGATCTGTCGTGCGGGATGGTGATGGCGTTCGGCTCGATCATCATGACCAAATTCGCGGTCACGCTCGGCGTGCCGCCCGTTCTCGCGATTCTGTGCGGCATCGCCGCGAGCGCGTTGTTCGGCGCGCTCAATGGCGTGCTGATCACGCGGATCAAACTGCCTGCCTTCATCGTCACGCTCGGTACGCTGAACATCGCATTCGCGCTCACGCAGATCTATTCGAACGCGGAAAGCGTCTCGAACCTGCCGGACGCGATCATGTTCCTCGGCAACACGTTCAAACTCGGCCCCGCCGATGTCACCTACGGCACAGTGCTGACGTTGCTGATGTATGGGGCGACGTGGTTCGTCTTGCGCGACACCGTGCCCGGCCGGCATCTGTACGCGCTCGGCAATAACCCCGAAGCCGCGCGCCTGATGGGCCTCTCGTCGCAGAAGATCTTGCTCACGGTGTATTCGCTGGCCGGTGCGATCTACGGTATTGCCGCGCTGTTGTCGGTATCGCGCACCGGCGTCGGCGATCCGCAGGCGGGGCAAACCGAGAACCTCGACAGTATTACGGCGGTGGTGCTGGGTGGCACGAGTCTGTTCGGCGGACGTGGCTCGATTAGCGGAACCCTACTCGGCGCGCTGATCGTCGGCGTATTTCGTAATGGCCTGACGCTAATCGGTGTCTCTTCGGTCTACCAGGTGTTGATCACCGGCATGCTGGTGATTCTCGCGGTCGCCGCGGACAAACTTTCCCATCGTCGCGGTTGAACGCCCAAAGGAACCTGTCATGTCGACACCTACTTCCGCTTCTGCCGTGATGCCCGTTCTGCAGGCGCGCGGACTTGTCAAACGCTACGGCAACGTCACCGCGCTCGACGGCTGCGATTTCGAAGTGCTGCCCGGCGAGATTCTCGCTGTGATCGGCGACAACGGCGCGGGCAAATCGTCGTTGATCAAGGCGCTTTCCGGCGCCACCATCCCCGATGAAGGAGAAATCCTGCTCGACGGCAAGCCGGTCAAATTCCGCAGCCCTCTGGATGCGCGCGCTCAAGGCATCGAAACCGTGTACCAGGAACTCGCGGTGGCGCCCGCCATGAGCATCGCCGAAAACCTGTTTCTCGCCCGCGAGCTCGTCAAGCCGGGCTGGCGCGGTTCGATCTTCAAGATGATCGACAAGCGCCGCATGCTCGACGAAGCCACCGCGCACATGAAGGATTTGCAGATCGGCATCCGCTCGATGCGCCAGGCGGTCGAAACCTTATCCGGCGGCCAGCGTCAAGGCGTGGCTGTCGCGCGCAGCGCGGCGTTCGCACGGCATGTGGTGATTCTCGACGAGCCCACCGCCGCACTCGGCGTCAAGGAGGGCAACATGGTGCTCGAATTGATCCGGCGCGTGCGCGATCGCGGCCTGCCGGTGATCCTGATCAGCCACAACATGCCGCACGTGTTCGAAGTCGCGGATCGTATTCATATCCAGCGGCTCGGCAGGCGTGCCGCGGTGGTCAACACCAAAGACATCCACATGTCGGAGGCCGTGGCGATCATGACGGGCGCGAAGCAAGCGGACGTCAAGGCGATTGCATGATGCATGCATCCCGCTGAGGGGCACACGACGATGGAAACCACCGGTACACGTTCGCCTCTCAAACGCACGGTCGGCTCGAACCAGGTCGGCATGCGGCAGTTCAACGAACGGATCGTTCTACAGGCGATCCGTTTGCATGGGCCACTGCCGAAAGCCGACGTGGGCCGTCTCACGCGTCTGTCGATGCAGACCGTTTCGATGATCGTCGACCGTCTGATCGAGGACGGCCTGCTCGAAAAGCAGGCGCGCGTGCGCGGCCGCATCGGTCAACCCTCGGTACCGATCGCACTGCGCGCCGACGGCGCATACACCATCGGCATCAAGGTGGGCAGACGCAGTCTCGACGTGCTGGCGATGGATTTCGCGGGCCACGTGGTGTGCCGCGATGTATTCGACTATGCCTATCCCGATCCGCGCACACTATTCCCCGCGCTCGAAAGCAAACTGGCGCGCGTGAATCAGACGCTCGGCGCGAAGGCGAACAAAGTGGTTGGCGTGGGCGTGGCTGCGCCGTTGTGGCTCGGCGGCTGGCGCGACTTTCTCGGCGCCCCGCAGGACGCGCTGGAAGCGTGGCACGAGATCGACTTGCGCAGTCGCATCGCGACGATGACAGGCTTGCCCGTCGAGTTCGCCAAAGACACCACCGCGGCCTGCGCGGCCGAACTCGTGATGGGCCAGGGCCGCGGGATTCACAATTTTCTGTACCTGTTCGTCGGCACGTTTATCGGTGGCGGCCTGGTGATCGACGGCCGTTTGCATGCCGGACCACACGACAATGCGGGCGCAGTCGGCTCGATACCGCTGAGGGACGGCAGCGCGCGCAAACCCGCGCGGCAACTGCTGCACGCAGCATCGGGTTTCGTTCTGGAAAGGCTATTGAGCGATGCAGGCGTGCCGCCCGCCGCCGCGCACGACCATCGCGCGTTGTCGCCTGAACTGTGGCGGCAAACCGAACAATGGCTCGACACCGCGTGTCCTGCGATCGCCAATGCATTGACCAATGCGGCTGCCTTGCTCGACCTGGAAGCGGTGGTGATCGACGGCGAACTCGACCGGCAACTGGTCCGCGAAATCATCCGCCGAACCGAGCGCGTACTCGATCGCTTCGAATGGGAAGGCATGGTGCGTCCGCAACTACTGGAAGGCACCATCGGCGCCGATGCGCGGGCGATGGGCGGCGCAATTCTGCCGCTATACGCGCATTTCGCGCCCGTGCACGAGCTTTTCCTTAAGCCGGCGACGGACGCCGGCTATTAGGCGTCATTGCTCATTGCGCGGCGACTTTCGCTATCGCAGCCGTTTTAGCAGGCGGATTTTGCAGCAACGGCTGCAGCGCCGGCGCCAACGACTTCAGCAACTGCACCGAGAGCGCACTCGTGAACTCGTAATGGGCCGCATACGGCTCATGCACGTAGGCGGTCAGCGTGCCGTAGAAGCGGTCTCCCATCACAAACACGAAGGTTGCGCTGCGGTTCACCTTGCGCGACTCGATCAGGCGCGCGCCTTTGGCCCACACATTGAAGCGCTGATCACCGGTGCCGGTCTTGCCGTAAATTTCGAGTGTTTGACCATCGGGGAACGTCATGCCCTGCGCGAGACGTTTGGCCGTACCGCCCAATACGACATCACGCAACAGTCCCCTGACCACCCCGGCGATCTCCGGCGACAACTGCTGCTGCGGCGCCACCGCCGCGCGCTGGAAATGCGTTTCGTACGGCGTGTTCTTCGCGAAGTCGAGTTGCGTGAGGCTTTCGGTCGGCACCTTGTTGCCGTTGTTGGCAATCACGCCTATCAGTTGCGCGAGCGCAGCCGGCCGGTCGCCGGACGCACCGATCGCTGCCGCAAACGACGGCGTGAGCGTCGCGAACGGATAGCCGAGCGCCTGCCAGGATTTACCGATCGCATCGTAGGCACGCAGTTCGACCATCCGCTTGATGCGGCGATCCTGGGTGGCGTGATAGCGGGTCTTGAAGAGCCACGAATAAGTCGACAGGCGCACGTCGCGGCTCGCGTTCTGTATCTGGTCGAGCGTTGCCTCGGGATGAGCGCGCAGATAGTTGAGGGTCCACAGTTCCAGCGGATGCACGCTCGAAATGTAGCCACGATCGTTCAGATTGAAGCGGTCGATCCCATATTTGTCATACAGGTTCGCGAGATCCTCATCGTCCAGGATGGAGGCAGCCGGCGTGTTCTTCAGCGCCGCACGCATCTTCGCGTTGAACCACCCATTCGATTCGTCCGGCGCGACGCTGCGCAACACCGTCGCCACTTTAGGCGGCGATTTGCGCACGCCGAGCAGCAGCAAGGCCAATTGCTGCTCAGGCGCCTTGCCGTGGTACTTCGTGTAGAAACGATTCATATACACGCGGCTTTCCTGATCGGCGAAACGCGTGAGATACATCTTGCGAATCGCCGGATCACCCAGCCATTGCGACGACGGCCCGGTGGTCTGCACCATCTCGTAGTGGACGATATCGCGCATCAGCCGCACGAACACCAGATTGACCGAATGCTGGAAGGCGCGGTGCACGGTAAGAATGCGGCTGTTGTCGTCGGATTCGAAGTTGTTGAAGGTCTGCGCGCCGCCGCCCGTGTAAAACGTTTCGCCTGGACTTGCCGAGTATTTGCGTTCCACGGCCGCGTCGAGCATGGCTTGCAGCGAGCGGTCCGAGGTATGCGCCAGATAGTCCAGCGCCCAGCGCGTGAGCTGATCGTTCGGATCGTGCTTCACCGCTTTCAGCTCCGTTGTGCTCAGCGGAGCATAACGCGTATGCAGGTCGGAGACGATCTGCAAATATGTCACCAAGGTGCGCATTTTCGCGGTCGAACCGAGATTCAGTCGCGCGCCGGAATTGATGTCGAATGGCTGGTTCACGCTATCGGTTTGCACCCGCACCAGGTTCGCGCCGTCACGCCGTTCGAACAGCGTGAAGCTATAGGCGATTCTCGACGGGTCGTCGGAGGCGCGCAGCATTTCATAGCCAACGAGCCCCGCGGCCTTTGCACCGTCGCGCGTCGCGGCAGCGGCAAGACGTTCACTCACGGCCTGCTGAACGGCGTTGTTGAGCGTGCCCGTTGCCTGCAGATCCAGCCGGTCGAGTTCATAGAAACTCGGAATGCCGAGCGCCGTCAACAGGTGCGAACGCATCGACGTCACGGCCTTGCGTGACACGAACGAATCGGCGTTCTGCGTTTTTTCCGCTGCGCGGCGCAGATCCACTTGCGCGGACAGCGCGGCATCACGCAGCGGGATCGAAATGACACCACCGGTCGCCAGCAAGCGCAGATAACTATCCGTCAGACGGTCAAGTTCGGCATAGCCGTGGTGCAGGAAATACGACGGCGCACGCTGCGCGATCATTAGCGAGAGCACCTGGCGAAACGCCACGCCCTGCTCGGCGAGATTCTCTTCTGTCGACGGCGCTTTGAGAATGCGGTTGACGTCGTTGAAATCGCGCCCGTACCAGGCGGCCAGACCGTCGCCGATGCCATTGATCTCACCAATACCCGGTTGCGCGGCAAGCGGCACCGAGTTGAGATAATGGACGACGATCTGCTGGCGCGCGGGCATGGTCTGCGGACCATTCAGATAGGCTCGTACCGAGGCGGAAGCGATTTGCCGCAATTTCTCCGGCGGCGTTGCCGTGCGCCCACCCGTCGAGTGGCGGAACTTCTCGATCTGCGTAGCGAGCGTGCTGCCGCCAGGCGTCGACTGATGCCGGTTGAACACGCGCGCGCCCTGGTCGACGAGCGCGTGGCTAAAGCGTCCCCAGTCGATCGCCGGATTACGGTTCGGCTGATCCGGATCGAGCAGATAGCGGTCTTCGATAAACAGCAGCGAATTGACGATCAGCGGCGGGATCGAATCGAAGCTGTCATAAATGCGGCCCGGATACTGTGCACCAAAGAGCGGCGTGCCAGTACCGTCGAAGAGTTGCAGCCCCGCCTGATCTTTTTCGGCGTAGGGAATAAATAGACCGCTATCGGCCAGCGACAGCATTCGCTCGGAATCGCGCGACTGTGCGCTGATTTCAAACCCGCGTTCGAGCAAGCGCTGCTGGAACGACGGCAGCAACGCGTAGCCGAGGCGGCTGTCGTAAGGGCCCTTGTCTGCTTGAGGGAACCGGATGGAATGACTTTGACCGTTCTCGACGGAAAAACCCACGTCGCGCGTGAGTTCGGAGAGATAGCGTGCCTGCAGTCGAGACGTTTCGATCTCGATCTGGACAAAGCGGGCCGCCAAAGCCAGCGCGAGCAGGAATGCCGCTGCCAGCCCCCATTTGAGCCACTTCCTGACAGGCGCCATGCCTGTCGCGCGAAGCGGTAACCGAATCAGTGGCCGATTCATGGCTGCTCTCCCCGAGCGTGCACCATTCTCTTGATTCTGGCGCACCTTCAATCAAGTGTAGCGCGGAACGCGAGTATGCAATCGGTTCGGATTTACCCCACAGTGTCGCCGCCGCAACACCTTCTCGCCGGGCATGGCAAAGCACTAACCGCCATGAGATATTGAAGGTCTTTCGCGCGTCAAAAGAAAGCCGATTCAGACTTTTTTTGTGCCGACGCCGCTTGCCCTTCCATCTGGTCCGTCCGTCCACGCAGTAACTCGATGAATTGCTCAGCCGGCGGCGACAGCACGCCGCCTTTGCGCGTCACAATACCGAAGGTTTGTGAAGGCGACTTCAGTTTGACCGGCACGAAGCGCAACATTTTCTGCCGCACGAACAACTCCGCGATCGCGGTCGGTAACAACGAAACCAGATCGACACTGCTTTGCAGTAATGCGACTGTCACGAAAGTGGAGGCAGTCGAGATCGGGTTGTCTGGCATCTCAAGCCCCGCCAGATCCATCTCCCGTTCGAGCAACGCATGCAAGGGCATATGCGACGGATACATCACCCAGCGGTGGCCGGCCAGGTCACGCAGTTTCACTTCTTTCCTCGGCAACGGCGGATGGCCATAACCCACCACGACGGATAACGGCTCGTCCCCAAGCGGACGGTAGTGATATTTCGACGGATCGGCGGCAACCGCCGCACGGCCGATCACCAGATCGAGCCGGCCTTCGTCGAGTTGCAGCAGCATGCGCGCGCTGGTGTCTTCCATCACTTCGATCGACAGGCCCGGCTGCCCGGCATGCAGATCGTTCAGCGCCGGCACGACGCACTCGGGAATCGCGCCCATGATCGCGCCGATCGCGAGCCGCCCGCCGCGCCCCGAGCGTATCTCGGCGACGTCCTGGCAGAGCGCGGTAAGGTCCGTCGCCACGAGCCGTGCGTAGCGGATCACGCAGTGGCCGAGCTGGTTCGGAATCATGCCGCTCTTCGAGCGCTCGAAAAGCGGCGCCTCAAGCATCGACTCCAGCTCCTGCAACGCCTTGCTAGCGGCCGATTGCGTCATCGACATCGCGCCGGCGGCTTTGTGCAGCGACTTATGGTCGTCGAGCGCGATCAGCAATTGCAACTGCTTCATGCGCAGTCTCGACAGCAGGACGTTCAGGGTGTCTTTCATGAATTGTCGGGCAGCCGCGGGGTGAGTCGCCAGGTGAGTCGCAAAAGCGATCACAAGATGGAAACAATTCAATATACCCGCCACGCACCCCGCCGTATAGTCAGCGACGGAGACATTCAAAGACCCACGCCTCATCACCTCACCTCGGCACAACGCACATCACCATGACCCACACCCACAACCCTGCTCCCATGCGCGGCGTGTTCCCCGTCGCGCCGACCATCTTCGACGAGGCCGGCGGTCTCGACCTGGAAGGCCAGAAACGCTGCATCGATTTCATGATCGACGCGGGCTCCAACGGCCTGTGCATTCTGGCGAACTTCTCCGAACAGTTCGCGCTGTCCGATGACGAGCGCAACACGCTGATGCACGTCGTGCTCGAACACGTCGCCGGCCGCGTGCCGGTGATCGTCACGACCACGCATTTCAGCTCGTACCAGTGCGCTGAACGCAGCCGCAGTGCGCAGGCTGCGGGCGCCGCGATGGTGATGATCATGCCGCCGTATCACGGCGCGACGATCCGCATCGGCGAGCGCGGTATCTATGAGTTCTATCGCACGGTGTCCGATGCAATCGGGATTCCGATCATGATCCAGGACGCGCCGGTCAGCGGCACGGCACTATCCGCACCGTTTCTTGCCCGCATGGCGCGTGAACTGCAGAACGTGTCGTACTTCAAGATCGAAGTGCCGCAGGCGGCGAACAAATTACGCGAGCTGATCGAACTGGGCGGCGACGCCGTGATAGGTCCATGGGACGGCGAAGAAGCGATCACGCTGATGGCCGATCTCGATGCGGGCGCAACCGGTTCGATGACCGGCGGCGGCTACGCGGACGGCATCCGCCTGATCGTCGACGCCTATGCAGCGGGCGACACCGAAGCGGCCGCCGCCCACTATCAGGAATGGCTGCCGCTCATCAACTATGAAAACCGCCAGGGTGGCCTCGCATCGTGCAAGGCCTTGATGAAAGAAGGCGGTGTGATTCGATCGGACGCAGTGCGCCATCCGCTACCGCCGATGCATCCGGCCACACGCGCAGGCTTGCTGAAAGTCGCACGGCGACTCGATCCGCTGGTATTGCGCTGGGGCGTCTAAGCTCAACCTGGAGCAGTCCAAAGCAAAACAATAAGCGCCCAGGCGCAACCCTCGGACGCAAATCCCGGATCCTGCATCCCTATACGCGAACATAAGCCCGGCGGATGCAGCACACGGGGAAAAAACCACATATAAGGTCGGAAGGAAATTGAGTAACATAGGCCCGCAAGCTCACCACACCACTTTCCATGACCGCCGATCCTCGAGAACTGACGCCGGAAACCCTCGCCGAGTTGCTCGAACGCATTGCCAAAGAGGATGCTTCGGCACTACGCGAGCTATATGATCTCGCCGCTCCGAAACTGTTCGGTCTCGCGCTCCGTATATTGAGCAGGCACGAGTGGGCCGAAGAAGTATTGCAGGACAGCTTCGTCAACATCTGGCGCTTTGCGGGCGATTATCGGCGGGCCCTTTCCGCCCCCATGACGTGGATGTCGGCAATCGTCCGGAACCGTGCACTCGATCACCTGCGGCGGGTCAACAAGCAGGAAACCGAATGGAGCGATGCGTTGGACGATCTTGTGGCAACCGGCGATCCGGATCCCGAAGCGCTGACCGCGGTCAGCCTGCAGGCACGTCTGCTGGCCGGCTGTATGCAGCAACTGGAACCGGCGCAGCGTCAGGCGGTTGCTCTCGCCTACCTGCGTGACCAGAGCCATAGCGAGATCGCTGAAGCGCTGACGGTGCCGCTCGGCACCATCAAATCCTGGATCCGGCGCGGCCTTGCCAAGCTGAAGACCTGCCTGGGAGGTGAGTGATGAATCTCCATCGCTATCCTCAACTGGTCGATATGCTGGCCGCCGAGTACGCGCTCGGCACACTGCGTGGCGGCGCCCGGCGACGCTTCCAACGCTACGCGGATCACGATGTGGTGATTCGTCAGGCCATCGAAGAATGGCAGCGGCGGATCTCGCCGTTGGCCGAACTCGCGGAGCCGCGTATGCCGCCGGTCGCCGTCTGGGATGCCATCGAGCGGCGGCTCGGCCTGACGTCGGCTCGTGAGGCTGCGCGCGAGGCGGCACGACCGCGCACCGTGGTCGAAAAACCGGCGCGTCCGTCCGGCAGCATCTTCGAGAACCTCGCCTTCTGGCGCGGCTGGGCGATCGGCGTAACAGGGTTCGCCGTAATCGCCGTGGTGGTTGCCATGCGTTCGCTGTTGCCGTCCGGCGTGACGCCATCCACGGCGCCGACCGTCGCGCAACAGCCGGAAGCGGCCGTCTCGCATGTCGCGGTGCTGAACGACAAGGACGCGCATCCGGTTATGCTGGTCGCGTGGGATGAAGCCCGCTCCACCATGACGCTGCATCCGCTCGGCAAAGTCGACCTGCCGGCCGGCCGGGCGATGGAGTTGTGGGGCATTCCGGCCAATGGCCATCCGGTGTCGCTCGGCATGCTGCCGGACAGCGCCAACGGCAAGGTTACGGCCGGTCAGCAGAAGCCGGAGAGCTATGCGGCGCTGGCGGTCTCCATCGAAGCGCCGGGCGGCTCGCCCGACCACAATGCACCGACGGGTCCGGTGGTGTTCAGCGGCAAGCTGCTGCCGGTGTCCTGATCTACTCTTAGCCCTATGCAAAGCTTTTACGAAGCCACCATCACCCGCGCTGCCGGGCACTCATCCGCTTACGCGCCGCTAACCGGCCGACGGAGCGTCAACGTCTGCATCATGGGTGGCGGCCTCGCGGGCTTGTCCACGGCATTGGGACTCGCCGAGCGGGGCATCACCGACGTCGCCGTGCTCGAAGCCGAGCAGGTGGGTTTCGGCGCCTCCGGCCGCAACGGCGGCTTCGTGTTCGGCGGCTACAGCCTCGATTGCGCGGATCTGCTCAAAACCCTCGGGCCGGCCCGCGCCCGCGAACTCTATGCGCTGACAACCGACGCCGTCGATCTGATGAGGCAACGTATCCAGCGCTACCGCATCGATTGCGACGTGACCGATGCCGGCGTGATCCTCGCCAACTGGTTCGACGAACCTGCAAGGCTCGACACGCAGCGGCGTCTGATGCGCGATTCGTTCGGTGTCGAGTGGGAACCCGTGGCGCCCGCGGAGCTCGCTTCACAATTGAAAACGAGCCGTTATCACGGCGGCCTGTTCGAGCGCAATGCGTTCCACTTCCATCCGCTGAAATATGTGCTCGGTGTCGCGGGCGCCGCGGCCAACGCGGGCGTGCAGATTCACGAGAAATCGCCCGTTGTGCGCTTGCAGCGCAGCGGCGCCCGGCGCGACGGCGCCGGCTTCGTGGTGCATACGCCGCAGGGCGCGCTCGAAGCACGCCACGTGGTGATGGCCGGCGGCGGCTATGCGCGCAACGTCTATGCGCAGGTCGAACGCGCGGTGCTGCCAATCGCTACTTACGTGATGGCCACCGAACCGCTCGGCGCCCGCCTGAAAGACGCGATGGACACCCGCGCCGCCGTCTACGACACCCGCTTCGCCTTCGACTATTACCGTCCACTGCCCGACACACGCATCCTGTGGGGTGGCCGCATCTCGGTACGCGACCGCGCGCCCGACGACATCGCGCGGCTCTTGCGGCGTGATCTGTTGAAGGTCTATCCGCAGTTGCACGACGTGCGCATCGAGCACGCCTGGGGCGGACTGATGAGCTACGCGCGGCACAAGATGCCGCAAATCGGCCGCAGCACGGACGGCGTCTGGTACGCGGTCGGCTTTGGCGGCCACGGCATGGCGCCCACCACCGTCTCGGGCGAATTGCTGGCGGCGGCCATCTCCGGCGAACGGCCGGTGCCCGACGCGTTCGCGGCTTTCGGCCTGACCCGCACCTACGGTGCGCTCGGTCTCGCGGCCGCGCAACTCACCTACACCGCCATGCAGACGCGCGACGCGCTCGCCGCCCGGCGCGCCTCGACCCGGTCGACGCCGTGACGCTATTCAGTACGCGACCCGACACCCGGCTCAATACGCCGCCGCTTATGCCCGAGACCCGCTCCGGAGGCTGGTTTCAGCATGCTAGAATGCGCCGTCATCGCCGCTCGAATACACAATGAAAAAGGGAAGCAAGGCCGCCGAGCCTGATACCAACGGCATCGCGTCCGACACCCGACGCAAGTACGATCCCGAACAGACGAAGCGCAACATTCTCGACGTCGCGACGCAGGAGTTCTCCGCGATGGGATTGACCGGCGCACGCGTCGACGCGATCGCGGAGCGTACGAACACCACGAAGCGCATGCTGTACTACTACTTCGGCAGCAAGGAAGGGTTGTACCAGGCCGTGCTGGAAAAAGTGTATGGCGACATTCGCGCGCTCGAACAGGATCTGCACGTCAGCGAACTCGATCCGATCGAGGGCATGCGCGCGCTGGTCGAGTTTACATTTGACTATCACGACCGCCAGCGCGATTTTGTCCGCCTCGTGACGATCGAGAACATTCATGGCGCGAAGTACGTCGAGCAGGTGAAGAGCTTCAAAGGCCGCAACGTCACCGTCATTCATACGATCGAAGATCTGCTCTCGCGCGGCATCGCGGCTGGACTGTTTCGCAACGACGTCGATGCGATCGACCTGCACCTGATGATCAGCTCGCTGTGCTTTCACCGCGTCGGCAATCGCCATACTTTTGGTACGGCGTTCGGCCGCGATCCGTCGCACCCGCGCCTGCGCGCGCGTCATCGCGCGATGATTGTCGACGCCGTGCTGCGTTTCGTGCGCAAGGAAGACTGAGGCAAGCCTGAAACTAAAAAGCGGGACCTGGCGTTAGCCAGGTCCCGCTTTTTTTTGCTAAATGAAAGCCGTTCCGACGATACGCGCCGTTCAATCCACCAGCACGATCCGCTTGATATCGCCGACGATAAAGATGTACGACAGCGCGCCGATCAATGCGATCGCGCCGATGAACACCAGCGCCCCGACAAACGAGCCGGTTGCCGCGACGATGAAACCCACCACCAGCGGCGTGACGATGCCGGCCAGATTGGCGGCAAAGTTGAAGATGCCGCCGGTCACGCCAAGCAGGCCATCCGGCGCAATATCCGACACCAGCGTCCAGCCCAGCGCCGCCATCCCCTGCGCGAAAAACGCCACTGACAGAATCGCGATCACCGCCACGTTGCTCTCGACATAGTTGGCGAGAATGATCGTCGACGCGAGCAGCAAACCGGCGATGATCGGCAGCTTGCGCGCCACGTTCGGCGACTTGCCGCGGCGCAGCAGCCAATCGGAGAAGATGCCGCCGAACATCACGCCGATCGACGCGGCAATGAACGGCATGATCGCGAAGAAGCCGATCTTCAGCCATGCCATATGGCGTTCGGTGGCGAGATACGTCGGGAACCAGGTGAGGAAGAACACGAGCGTCGAATTACCGGCGAACTGGCCAAGGCAGATGCCGGCCAATTGACGATGCTTGAGCAGGCGCCCGATGGTGCGCCATTCGAAGCCGCTCTTCTCCGATGCGGCCGGTGCGCCGGAAACATCGGCGTCCTTCTTGCTGTGCGTCAGACCGCCGCCTGCTTCGATATAGTCGAGTTCCGCCTGATTGACGGACGGATGATCGTGCGGCTCGCGATAGAACAACCACCAGATCACACCGAACACAAGACCCACGCCGCCCACCACGTAGAACAGCGAACGCCAGCCGAACGCGCCCATCAACATGAACAGAAACGGGCTGAAAAACGCGAGGCCGATATATTCGCCGACCGTGTAGGTGCCGGTCGCCATCGCGCGTTCGCTCTGCGGAAACCATGTGGCCACCACGCGGCTATTGGTCGGAAAGCATGGCGCTTCCGAGACGCCGAGGCCGAGCCGGAACACGAACAACGCGCCGATACCATGCACGAGCCCTTGCGCGAGGGTGCACAGCGACCAGAACGTCATCGACAGGAAATATGTGAGCTTGCTGCCGAAGCGGTCGAGAAAGAGGCCGCCCGGAATCTGCGAGGCCACATAGCTCCACGAGAAAACGGAGAACAGCAAGCCCATGAGCGCGGCGTTGATGCCAAGTTCCTTGGTCAATTGCGGCGCCGCGATACCGAGCACCGTGCGGTCCAGATAGTTGATCATTGTGCCGACCGCTAGCAGCGAGAGAATCTGATAGCGGGCTTTCGAGCGGCGCGCGGTGCTCACCGTGGCAGCCGTTTGGCGGGTTGCCTCGGCGGGCGTGGAATGAATGGGTTGTGGCATGGCGTCTCTGTCTCCTCGGTCGGGTTACGTACCGGATATGTATGGCTTATGTGCTACTGGCCTGGCGTTGCAACAAGGACTGGAAATGCGTGTAAACGCGTTCGGCGTCGGGTTCCAGACCCGTGAAGATGCGCATCGCGTCGACCGCCTGATATACCGCCATCCCGCCGCCGCTCAGCGTGCGGCAGCCGAGTTCTTCGGCGGCCTGCAGCAGCGCAGTGCGGATCGGGAAATAGACGATGTCCGCTACCCACAAATCGCGGTGCAGCAATTCGACCGGCAATGGCAAGCCCGGCAATTTCGCCATGCCGGTGGGCGTTGCGTGAATCAGGCCGTTAGCGGCGGCGAGCGATTCTGCGAGCGAGCTGCCGGCGCTGACGGTGGAGGCGGGGAAACGCTTCTGCAATTCAGCAGCGAGCGATGCGGCACGCTCGGCGTCCACGTCGAATAGCGTGAGCGTTTGCGCACCCATGGTCAGCGCGGCATGCGCGACCGCTGCGCCCGCGCCGCCCGCGCCCAGTTGCACGACGCGCGCGAGCGATACGTCCGGCAGGCCGCGTTGAAACGCACGCGCGAAACCGGACCAATCGGTGTTGTGGCCGATACGTTTGCCGTTCTTGAACAGAACCGTATTGACCGCGCCGAGTGCGCGCGCATCGTCGGACAGTTCGTCGAGCAGCGGAATTACGGCCTGCTTGCAGGGGTACGTGATGTTCAGTCCGTTGTAGCCCATGCGTTCGGCTGAAACGAGCAAATCGGCGAGCGCCGTGATGTCCAGCTTCAGCGCCTCCAGATCGATGCGCCGATACACATAGTGCAGGCCGAGCTTGCTGCCCTCTTCCTCATGCATCGCGGGGCTAAGCGATCCGCCGATGCCCGAACCGATCAGACCGACGAGAAACGATTGCGGGCTCGCCTGAGCGTTTGCCTGTGTGTTCGCTTGTGCGTTCATTTGGCCGCCCTATTCTTAAGGATGACCGCCATCCGCTCCAGAGCGAGCACATAGCCCTGCGTGCCGCAACCAACGATGATCGCCTCGGCCACCGCCGACACGTACGAGTGATGCCGGAACGCTTCGCGGCGATGCACATTCGAAATATGCACCTCGATGACGGGCTTTTCGATCGCAGAGAGCGCGTCGGCAATCGCCACCGAGGTATGCGTGTAAGCCGCCGGATTGATCACGATGCCGTCAACCTTGCTGCGCGCCGCATGCAGCCAGTCGATGAGTTGGTGTTCCGCATTCGATTGGCAGAAATCGACCGACAGATCCAGCCGCTCGCCCGCGTCGCGGCAGAGCTGCGCGACGTCGTCGAGCGTTTCCGAACCATAGATGGCCGGCTCACGCGTGCCGAGCAGGTTGAGATTCGGTCCGTTGAGGACCAGCACTGAGGCAAAACTCATGACGACTACTCCTGCAAAAGTAAGGCATAAGGCGGGCCACAGCACGCGCCGCGGCTCTACAACGTAAGCGCAGTGTGCGCGCATTGCCCGCAATCGTCATTCGGGGTTTATACGAATTTGTACCATCTAGTTAGTTTGTATAGACTGTCGGGAAATTCCGCTAATATGGGCACTTCTGGCCTGCGCCCTGCTGGTTGACGGTAACTAGCTAGACCATTTTCCGCATTGCAGCATAGCGAACCGCAAGACATGCGGACGCCGTACAGTGGCCGCTTGGCGCTGCCCCAATAGCCGTTTCATTGTTTTTGCAGGAGCCGTTCATGCAACGTTCGATTGCCACCGTGTCGATCAGCGGGACCCTCGTCGAAAAGCTGACCGCAATCCAGGCGGCGGGCTTCGAAGGCGTCGAAATCTTCGAGAACGACCTGCTGTATTTCGACGGCTCACCCGCCGACGTGCGGCGCATCGCCGAGGATCTTGGTCTGAAGATCATGCTGTTCCAGCCGTTCCGCGATTTCGACGGAGTAAGCCCGGAGCGCCTCGAACGCAATCTGGATCGGGCGAAGCGGAAGTTCGACGTGATGCACGAACTGGGTACGGACCGGATTCTGGTGTGCAGCAACGTCTCGCCCGACACCATCGGCGACGATTCGCTCATGACCGACCAGCTCGGTGCGCTGGCCCGCGCGGCTGAAGCGGCCGGCGTGATTGCCGGCTATGAGGCGCTCGCGTGGGGCAAGCACGTCAAGACCTACCGCCACGCGTGGAAACTCGTCAACGCGGTCAATCATCCGAATCTGGGGCTTGTGCTCGACAGCTTTCATACGCTGTCGCTGAACGATACGGTGGACGCGATCGCCGATATTCCGGGCGATCGCATCGCCTTCGTGCAGATTGCCGATGCGCCGAAGCTCGCCATGGACGTGCTCGAATGGAGTCGCCACTACCGCTGCTTCCCAGGTCAGGGCGATTTCGATCTGGCAGGCTTCACCGCGCAGGTCGTGAAAACAGGCTATACAGGGCCGCTTTCGCTCGAAATTTTCAACGACGGTTTTCGCGCCGCGCCGACCGCCATCACCGCGGCGGACGGCCATCGCTCATTGCTGTTCCTCGAGGAACAGACGCGGGCACTGCTTGAATCCACCCAGCAGCCGGTCGGCGAACTCTATCGATCGCCCGCTGCGCCCGCGCACGTCGGCTATCAGTTTCTCGAGTTCGCGGTCGACCACACTACCCGCGCGCATCTCGTCGACTGGCTCGGCAAGCTGCGCTTCCGTCAGGCCGGCCAGCATCGTTCGAAAGATGTGACGCTGTTTCAGCACGGCGCGGCGTCGATCGTGCTGAATGCCGAACCGGATTCATTCGCCAATGCTTTCTTCCAGCAGCATGGTTTGTCGCTGTGCGCGTCGGCGTTTCGCGTGGATGACGCCAATCAGGCGTTCGAGCGCGCCGCTGGGTTCGGCTACGCCCCGTTCTCGGGTCAGATCGGCCCGAACGAACGCGTCCTGCCGGCCGTGCAGGCGCCCGACGGGAGCCTGAACTATTTCGTCGACGAGACACCCGACCAGCCCACTCTGTTCGAAGCCGATTTCGTGCTCACCGACATCAACGGTCCGACCGAAGTGGGGCCACTCACGCGCATCGACCATGTCTGCCTGTCTGTGCCGGCGCCTTCGCTGGATACGTGGGTTCTGTTTCTGCGGACCGCGTTCGGCTTTCAGGCCGAGCCTGGCGTACTGGTGCCCGACCCGTACGGGCTGGTGCGCAGCCGTGCGCTGCGCAGTCATGACGGTTCGGTGCGAATCGTACTGAACGCCTCGGTGGATCACCACACGGCAGTAGCCGAGGCCTTGCACACCTATCACGGCTCCGGCCTGAATCACGTCGCGTTCAGCACCGGCGATATTTTCAGCGCGGTTCCCGAATTCGTCGCCGACGGTCTGCCGGTGTTGCGCATTCCGCGCAATTACTACGACGACCTCGCCGCCCGCTATGCGCTGCCGGACGAGACGCTCGAGGCGCTGCGCGCGCACAACATCCTGTACGACCGCGACGAACGCGGTGGTGAGTTCTTCCACGCTTACACGGAACAACTGGATCAGCGCTTTTTCCTGGAGATTGTCGAACGGCGTGGCGGCTACGACGGTTATGGCGCGGCCAATGCGGCCGTGCGGCTCGCGGCGCAGGCTCAGCGCCGCAAGTAGGAGTTTGCGGCCGGTAATGCCGGTGGGCGATGGTTTGCGGTTTGCGGCCGGCTAATTCAGACAGATCGGGCACGGCCCATGCTGCATCGGCTCAAGCGGGCGCGCCGCACCGATATAATGGCGGTTGATCCGCGCCCCGCGCCGCGCGCACTCTACCCAGTGCTGGTGTGCCGCGTACCCTCAGCCGAATGAAACGCCAGGAGCGATATGAAGAAGTTTGCCGTAGTCCTGTCAGTTCCCCTGCTTCTCAGCGCTTGCGCGTACTTCCAGAAGAATCCGGATGCCGGCGAGCCCGTTACGGACACCACCACGCAGCGCTCGGTCAACGACGTAGTCGCCTGCCTGACGCAAGTGGCGACCAGTCACAACGCCGCGTTCAAATCGACCGAGATCCCTCAGGGCCAGATGCTCGATTTCGGCGATTCGAATATCGTCAAGGTGCGCAGCGACAACGGCGCGACGACTTATCGCTTCTACGCGGGCAAACGCCACGTGAACAATCTGTGGATTGAATCGGCGAGCAAAACCTGCGCGCCGTAAGGTAAGCACGGGTAACAATCGGCCAGGTGTAACGGTCGGTAACTTGTGCCGGCGCAATCATAGTGTCACGGTGTTACACCACAATGGTGTCTTAAGAATCGTTTAAGACTTCATCCGCATGATCCGTCCGACACTATCCCGCACAAGGTGCGCTTCATGAACCAGCCCGATCACAACACGAACGACACGCCCGCACCGGCGAAGCGGCCCACGATTCTGCGTCGCTTGCTGAGCCACCACGAACTGGCAACGCTGCTGCTGTTGCTGCACGCGCCGATCGACGCGTCCGCGAAACCCGAGATTCCGCAGCTTCACGAAGCCGGCCTGATCGAAACGGTCTCCGGCGACGCAGGCGACTCGCATATCCGTCTGACGCCCGAAGGCAATGCAGTGTTGCGCGGACTTGGCGTGAAATAAGGCGCGCTTTACATTTTACTTACGCCTGCCATACGCCGTACCCCGCCTCGCGTAGTCCAATCGCCAATTCCACTTCCATATCCTGTGCGCCGCGGTAAGGCATCGGATTGTAAACTTCATACAATTCGGGCATGAGGCGCAGGCCGTAATCGCGCACATAGCGATTTGCCTGAATGCCGGCCTTGTGCCGGTCGAATCTCAGATCCGGGTCCAATCCCGTCATTCCCACGTACACGCACGGCTTGTCGAACCGGTAATCCGGATTCGCGCGGCGAAAGCGTGCCTCGTTCCAGACGGTGTCGTCCAACGCGACGACGTAGACGTAGTAATGATGCTTGCGACGAACCATGTGTGCGGCGGCTCAGCTTCGCGAGGTTCCGTGCAGCAGCATCCGGTACTCGGTCGGCGTGACGCCGACGGTCGCCTTGAATTGACGCGTAAAGGCACTGTGATCGGTGTAGCCGCAGAGTGCGGCGACGTCGGTGACCTTGTCGTGTGAAACCAGCAATGCGGTGGCGGCGTCCAGCCGCATTTTCAGCAGCACCTGGCGCGGCGTCAAATGAAACACTTTGTGAAAGTAGCGCTCCAGTTGCGCCACCGACATATCCGCCATTGCAGCAAGCTGCTTCAGATTCAGCGGCTGCACATAGTTTTCCTGAATGGACTGCACCACTTCAGCCAGCCGGCTGTACGCGGGATGACTGCTTTCGTCCGCTTTCAGGTCGCGGGAGATGCCGGCGAGGCCGACTACCTTACCCGCCGCATCGCGCAACGGCTGCTTGCAGGTCAGGCACCAACCCGGCTGACGGCCGGGATACAGATGCAACTCCAACTGATCGATCATCTGGCTGCCGACGTTGATGATCGCTTTGTCCTGGGCGGTGTAGATACGACCGAAACGGTGCGGGAAGACGTCCTCGGCGGTCTTGCCGAGCAGCGCGGACTTTTCCTTGAAGCCACAGCGCGAAGCCAGCGTGCGATTGACCAGCGCATAGCGGGCATGCGCGTCCTTGACGAAAAACACGACGTCCGGCATCGCATCGAACACGGGCTCGAGCAGCGTGAAATGCGACAGCATGCCGGACAGCGTTGCGTCGTCCGGTTCGAGCGGATGAGCCAGCGTGTTCATCGTGCGGGTTCCGTGGTCGGTGCGGTTGTACGTTGGGTGCGTTCACCCGCGCAACTACACGGGTTTGCACTTGCGGTCGATTATAGGGCCACGCGCTAGTGAAAATATCCAGGGGACGAATCGATGGCGGGGTCATTCAGCACGTGACTGCTCCTCGCTGATTGCCGTCAACGTGCTGATTTGCGCCGGACTGAACGGCGGTCGCGGCGCTGCAGCATGCCAGCCTAGATACAGCGAAGCCGCGGCGCCGCAGATCCGGCCCTGGCATGCGCCCATCCCGCAGCGGGTATGCAGCTTGGCCTCGCGCCAATCCGGATAGGCGCGCACCTCGCCGAGGCTGACGTCTTCGCAACGGCAGAGCAGCGTGGCGTCGTCGGGTGGCGTGCGCGCGGCGGCCTGCAAGGCGAAGGCCGTTTCGACGCGCCTGGCGAAACACCGCCATCGGGCTCGTTGCGCTTGCAGCGTGGTGGCGTTTGCCGAGACGCCGCTTGCTGAGCCGCCGCTCGCGGCTAGCCCTGCAATCTCGCCTTCGACACTCGCCAGTTCCGCGCCGCCTACGCCCGTGCATTCGCCTGCCGCCAGCACGCCGTCAACCGAAGTCCGCTGTTCACCGTCGACGACGATCTCGCCCGCTTCGTTGATCGCACAGCCGAGCGCTTGCGCAAGCGTGATGTTCGGCACGAGTCCATAGCCGCAGGCGATGCGGTCGCAGTCGAGCGTCGACTCCTGCTGGCCGCGCCGGATCGTCACGCGCTCGACACGGCCATCGCCATGCGCTTGTCGGACGATGCTGCCGGTCCAGTAATGCACGCCCGCGAAGCCGCGCGTCATAGCAACGGCTTGCCGCAACTTCGCCGGCTCGCTAAACAATGAGACTCCGAATCGGGCGAGCTGGAGCGCCGATGCCTGCTCCACGACCGCCAGCACCCGCGCCCCCGCTGCACGTGCGGTGGCAAGCGCCGCGATCAGCAAGGGACCGCTGCCTGCAATCACGATCCGTTCGCCGCGTACCGGCATGCCGCCTTTGATGAGTGCCTGCAGTGCGCCTGCACCGGTCACACCGGGCAAGGTCCAGCCGGCGAATGGCAGTAGCCGCTCGCGCGCGCCGGTCGCGAGAATCAATCGATCGTAGCTGATCGACACACCACCATGCTCAGCCGACTCGAGCAGCAAACCTCGCGGACGCAAAGGCGCGATCACGCGCGCCGACGGCAAAAGGGTTACATTGGTTTGCGTCTTCAAGGCGCCGAGCAGGCCTTGTAGCGGCACTTGCGGCGGATGGCCGGGACCTTGCCGCCAGATTTGACCGCCGGCGTGCGGATTGTCGTCGAGCACCGCGACTGAGGCGCCCTCGCGTGCCGCTGCCTGCGCGGCGTTCAACCCGGCTGGACCGGCGCCTACCACGACGATGTCGAAGTGCTGCTTCATCGTTTGTCCGTGGTGGTGGGGGCGTTGGTCCCCCTGGTCGCGGTGGCCGCGCTAGTCGCGTTGGTCGCGTTGGTCGCGTTGGTCGCGTTGGTCGCGTTGACAGCATTGGCCGCAGCCGCGGCAGTGCAAACCACCTGCCCATCGCGGCAAAGCGTCTGGCATGCCAACGCATGCGCCCGGCCGTCGATCGTGACACGGCATTCCTGGCACACGCCCATCCCGCACAGCGCGGCGCGCGGCTCGCCGCTGACCGACGTCCGCGTGCCGCCCGCGCCCGCCATGACAAGCGCCGCGGCCACGATCGTGCCCGCTTCGACCTCGACGGCTTTACCGTCGATCGTCAAGTGAAGGCGTGCTACATCGGCGTCAGTCATGGACCACCTTCTGCGCAAAACGGACCGGCAAGTACGGCTCTGCGGGAATCGGCGCGGTGTTCCCGGTGATCAGCGCGGCAAGCAACTTTGCAGTGCCCAGCGAAGTCGTCACGCCAAGTCCCTCGTGTCCGACCGCAAGCCACACGCCGGGTGCAAAATCACCGGCCGGACCGATCAACGGCAAACCATCCGGCGACGCCGCACGAAAGCCGGTCCACGCGCGAATGCCATTGAGCGTCGGCAGGACCGGCAGATAGTGCGCCGCGCGCTGCAGCATCTGGGCGAGCACCGGCATGTCGACGGCGGGATCGCTTGTATCGAACTGGCGCGACGAGCCGATCAGCAACTGGCCTGTAGGCCGCTGCTGCGCATTGAATGCCACCGAGGTGCCGGCCGCGTGATGCGCGCTCTTGATGTAGCCCAGTTCGAGCAGTTGATGGCGAATGAGTCCGGGATAACGGTCGGTGATCAGCAAATGACCTTTCTTCGGTTGCAACGGCAGCGCCCGAAGCAGTTGCTGAGCGCCCAGACCATTGGCCACGATCACATGCGCGGCGCTGATGCGCTCTCCGTTGGCCAGCGTCACGCCACGCGCGCTGATCGCCGTGACCTGCGTTCCGAGTCGCACACGGATATTATCGATTCCTGAAGATTGCGTCAGCAGCCACTCGGCAACCGTGGGCGCATACACGATGCTGTCGTGCTCGATCCGCAAGCCGCCCGCCATCGATGCCGCCAGCGCCGGCTCGCACGCCCGCAACGCAGCCGCGTCGAGCAGTTGAGCGGAGACGCCCTGCGCTTCGAAGGCTGCATGCATGGTTCGGGCGGCTTGCCATTCCTCATCGTCGGCGGCAACCCATAAAGTACCGCAGCGCGCGAACGCATCGCGCGTGCGCAGTTGCGGCGCGAGCGCCAGCCACAAGTCGCGCGAATAGCGGCTCAGCGCGAACTCCGCGGGCGAGTCGTTCATCACGACGATGTGGCCCATGCCCGCCGCCGTCGCGCCGCCGCCGATGCCCTGCGCGTCGATTACCTCGACCCGCATGCCAAGCGCGGCCAGCTCCGCCGCGCAAGCCGCGCCGACAATACCGGCCCCGACGATCAACGCATCCGCTGTCATGCCGTGCGGATGCCCCATGCGAACGGGTCGCGCTCGTCGAAACACAAACGCCCTTCGGCCATGATGTGCGCGTGGCCGGTGATGGTCGGAATCACCGAGACGCCATCGCCGGCGGGACGATAGCTCGCCTCGAATACGCTGCCGATGATGCTCTCCTGCCGCCACACCGCGCCTTCGGCCAGCTTGCCGTCGGCGGCAAGGCAGGCGATCTTCGCGCTCGTGCCGGTACCGCACGGCGAGCGATCATACGCGTTGCCGGGACAGAGGACGAAGCTGCGGCTGTCGATACCGTCTCGCGAGCCGGGTCCGAAGAGTTCGATGTGGTCGATCAAGGCGCCGTCCGCACCGGTGATGCGCTGCGCGATCAGCGCATCGCGAATTACGGCACTGAACGCGCTCAGCTCAGCGATACGCGCCGCCTCCAGCGAGTGCCCATGGTCGGCGACGAGAAAGAACCAGTTGCCGCCCCAGCCGATGTCGCCAGTCAACATGCCGTAGCCCGGCACGTCCACCTGCACGCCTTGCCGGTAGCGATAAGCCGGCACGTTGCGCACGGCCACACTGCCGTCCTCGTTGAGCGTCGCTTCGACGACGCCGACCGGCGTCTCGATCCGATGAAGCCCCGGCCCGATCCGCCCCATGTGCGCGAGCGAGACAACGAGACCGATCGTGCCGTGCCCGCACATGCCAAGATAGCCCACGTTGTTGAAAAAGATCACGCCGGCCGCGCACGCGGGGTCGTCCGGCTCGCACAGCAGCGCGCCGACCACCACGTCCGAGCCGCGCGGTTCGGTGACGATGCCTGCGCGCCAGTCGTCGAATTGCGTGCGAAACACGTCGAGACGCTGCGCCAGCGTGCCGCCGCCGAGTGCCGGGCCACCCGACACCACCAGGCGGGTCGGTTCACCGCCGGTGTGCGAGTCGATGATGTCTAGGGTTTTCATGATGCACATGGTAGGAATGCCGGGCGCCGGAGTCTTGGTGCGCATAATCGTGGATTGTGACGATTTCAGCATAGCTTATCTGTCCATCCGCGCACGCGTCGGCTATTGAAATCAGGTGGGCGCCGCGTCTGCACAACCTCTATCGAGCGAGGTCAAGAACGCATGTGAGGCCCAGTCAACATGCTTTCGACGTATTTTGCGTCCTATGCTGAAATAGCTGATCCGCTTGGCCTTGCCGGGCATACAAGCACAGCCACTATGCTGAAATCGTCATCCGCCACGCGTGAATCGCGCAAGACGGCAGCATTTTCCCTGCTTACACTGCGCTTCGACTCAACACACTCAGGAGAGCAGTCGTGGCGCATATCTGGGAAGGCGTATTGCCCGCAGTTACCACCAAGTTTCACGCGGATTTCAGCATAGATCGCGAATGGACCGGCAAGAATATCGAGGCGCAGATCGACGCGGGTGTGGACGGCATCATCGTGTGCGGATCGCTCGGCGAAGCATCGACGCTCTCGCTGGACGAGAAGCTGCAAGTGCTCGACATCGCAGTCGTTGCCTCGCGCGGCCGTGTGCCCGTTCTGCTGACGATCGCCGAGAACAGCACGCTCGACGCATGCCGCCAGGCGGAAGCCGGCAGCCGGCATGGCGCGGCCGGATTCATGGTGCTGCCCGGGCTGCGCTATCTGTCCGACCGGCGCGAAACGCTGCACCATTTTCGCAGCGTCGCCGATGCGAGCGCGCTGCCGCTGATGATCTATAACAATCCGCTGGCCTATGGCGTCGACATGACGCCCGACATGTTCGCGGAAATCGCCGACGAAAAGAAGATCGTCGCAATCAAGGAATCATGCGGTGACGTGCGGCGCGTGACCGATCTGATCAACGTGGTCGGCGACCGCTTCGCGATTCTGTGCGGGGTCGACAACCTCGCGATGGAAGCGATATTGATGGGTGCGCATGGCTGGGTGGCCGGTCTCGTGTGCGCGTTTCCGCGCGAGACGGTGGTGATTTACAAGTTGCTGAAGGCGGGCCGTCTTGAAGAAGCGCGCGCGATCTATCGCTGGTTCGCGCCGCTGCTCGCGCTCGACGTCTCGTCGAAGCTGGTGCAGAACATCAAGCTTGCCGAGACGATCGTCGGGCTCGGTACGGAGCCGGTGCGGCCGCCGCGTCTGCCGTTGGCCGGAGACGAACGCAAGGCAGTCGAAGCGTTGATCCGCCGGGCGATTGAAAACCGGCCGACGCTGCCGCAGGTTTGAGTTGCGGCAAATTGATCCGTAGCCGCTTCCGGCCGCGGCGCGGCCGATGATGTGCCGGTTTGTCAGGCCGCCTGCTTTTCCGCGGCCGCTTCACCTTGCCGCAGATGCAGCAGCCGATAGCCGCTCTTGTAAACGGGTTGCAGCCGGAAGTCGTTTTGCGGCTCGATCTCGAGCAGCAGGCGCAGACGCGACACGTGGCTGTCGATCGTGCGGGTGAACTCGCGGAACTCACGGCCCCACACCATCGCGAAGATATGGTCGCGCGACATTACGCGGCCAATATTGGAAAAGAACAGCGACGCCAACCGGTATTGCGTGCCCGATAGCGGCACCGGCTGACCGCGCAACATGACGAGCTGGCGATGCGTGTCGAAATGGTAGGGGCCGACATCGAAGCTCGCGGCGCTGAACCGATCCGGATAGGCGCGGCGCAGCAACGCCGCAACGCGCTCGCGGAACTCGCCCGGGCGCAACGGCAGCCCGACATAGTCGTCTGCCCCGCTGGCAAAGGCGCGCACCACGCTATCCTCCGACGTCTCGGTCGAAGCGAACAGGACCGGCAGGCGGTCGCCGCCGACCGCGCGCACCGACCTCAGGACTTCGGCGCCGGACAGGCGCGTGCCTTGCCAGTCCAGCACCAGCAGATCCACGGTGGAACGGGCGAGCGCTTTCGACATGCTCAGACCGTCGTCATAGACCATACAGGTATGGCCGGCACTCATAAGAATCTTTTCGATCGACTGACGCATGACGGGGTCACGCTGAAGGATGGCAATGCGCATGGGATGACTCTTAACTGATAGCTCGGACGCGATTCTCAGAGGGACGCCCACTCCTTCACATAGGAGCAATCCTAATTTGCATACCAATCGCCCGACTCCCACACGTGGGCACGGCATTCCTACACCCAACCGCTGCGGCTCGCACAACGCGCAGCCCTCATGGTCCTGCCTGCCGTCGAAAAGGCACGTCTCGGGGAACTTTTCCCAATCTAATTAAGCACTTCCCGAAGCGACCGGCTTTCATCCTGTAAAATCGCCGCCCTGGCCCCAGTCGTCATCGCGCTTGCCCTATCCGGGCCGGCGCGCCGGTGTCCCGTGCTCTACCCAGCGCTTGCCACACTTCTCGCCCGACGACCGCCGTATTTCCACGCGCTACGTGTGGTTTCCAATTCAAGACAAGACACAAGCAATGCAAGCGACAAATCTGGGTGGAGCGCAGGCTGTCACCCCACGCCCTCTTGGGCGAAGCGATTACAAGACGCTCGGTCTCGCCGCGCTCGGCGGGGCGCTGGAGTTTTACGACTTCATCATCTTCGTATTCTTTGCGCCGGCGATCGGCCAGTTGTTCTTCCCCGCCGCGATGCCCGACTGGCTGCGTCAGGTGCAGACCTTCGGCATCTTCGCGGCGGGCTATCTGGCCCGGCCGCTCGGCGGCATCATCATGGCGCACTTCGGCGACCTGTTCGGCCGCAAGCGCATGTTCACGCTGAGCGTGCTGCTGATGTCGGTGCCGACGCTGATGATGGGCCTGCTGCCCACCTACGCCAGCATCGGCGTAATGGCGCCGGTATTGCTGCTGCTGTTCCGCGTGATGCAAGGCGCGGCGGTCGGCGGCGAAGTGCCGGGCGCATGGGTGTTCGTTTCCGAGCACGTGCCGCAGCGGCACATCGGCTATGCGTGCGGCACACTGACAGCCGGCCTCACGGCAGGCATCCTGCTCGGCTCGCTGATTGCCTCGGGGGTGAACCGCAACTTCGCACCGGCGGAAATCTCCGCCTACGCATGGCGCATCCCGTTCCTGGTGGGTGGCGTGTTCGGCATGTTCTCGGTTTATCTGCGCCGCTGGCTGCATGAGACGCCGGTGTTCGCCGAGCTCAAGCAACGCAAGGCGATCGCCGCGGAAGTGCCGCTCAAGGCCGTGCTGCGCGACCACGGACGCGCCGTGATCGTGTCGATGCTGCTCACGTGGATGCTGTCCGCTGCGATCGTCGTGGTGATTCTGATGACGCCGACGCTGCTGCAGAAGCAGTTTCATATCGCGCCGGCCACCGCGTTGCTGGCGAACTGCGTGGCGACGCTGTGCCTGACGATCGGCTGCGTGATGGCGGGTTCGATCGCCGGCCGCATCGGCGCGGGGCGCACGATTTTCATCGGCGGCCTCGCGCTGGCCGTGACGTACTACGTGATGTTCCAGCAGCTTGCCGTCGATACGTCGGCGTTGGTGCCGCTGTATGCGGTGGCCGGCCTGTTCGTCGGTGTGATCGGCGCGATTCCGTTCGTGCTGGTGAAGGCGTTCCCGCCGGTCGTGCGATTCTCGGGCATCTCGTTCTCGTATAACGTTGCCTACGCGGTGTTCGGCGGCCTCACGCCGATCGCCGTTTCGCTGATGATGAAGTCGAACCCGATGGCCGCGCCGCTGTATGTCGGCGCGATCTGCATTGTCGGGGCATTGACGACGCTGTTTATCAAAGACGCGCCACAAGTGCGCTAGTCGAGCTGTTTCGCAACGGCGCACCGCGTGGTGCGCCGTTGTTTGCATCGGCTCCACGCCCCGCCTTTACGGCAATTCCGGCGACATCGACACTTCACGTCGGGCCGAAACATCGTGCGCTGCATCAGCCTACGATGTGTCTCATGAACTCTTCCAATACCCGCCCATCGCCCGCCCTCGGCCGCATTCTCGCGACCGTCAGCGTCGGCTTCGTCGTCACGCAACTCGACGTGACCATCGTCAACATCGCGCTGCCGAAGATCGGTGCGGACCTGCATGCGGATGTCGCGGGGCTGCAATGGGTCGTCGATGCGTACACACTCGCGTTCGCCGTGCTGATGCTTTCGGCGGGCGCGCTCGGGGACCGGCTCGGCACACGGCGCATGTACGCGGCCGGCATCGTGCTCTTTGCACTCGCGTCGCTCGCCTGCGGATTGGCGCTCGATGCCACCATGCTGGTCGCGGCGCGCGCTGTGCAGGGCATCGGTGCGGCCGCCATGCTGCCGAACTCGCTGGCGCTGCTCAATCAGTCATACGGCCGCGATCCGAAGCTCCGTGCGCGCGCAGTCGGACTGTGGACCGCCGCGGGCGCGATTTCGATCGCGGCCGGACCGGTGGTCGGTGGCGTGCTGATCGCGGCATTCGGCTGGCGCAGTATCTTTCTCGTCAATCTGCCGATTTGCGTAGCCGGTTTGCTGGCGACCTGGTTCTGGGTGCCTCGCCCTGAATCCGCACAGAAAAGCGCGCAACGAGCGGCCGCGACTACGGTTCCCGCTCCGGCCACGACTGGGCGTGAGACGGCGATGAGGACAGGCACTGGGGCTGGAGTTGGGAATGCGGCTGCTGCTGCGACTAAAGGTACAGCATCGGCATCGGATAAAACCGAAGCAATCCCACGCGGCATCGATCTGAGCGGCCAAACCCTTGCGATCGTCGCGCTCACCGCCTTCGTCGCCGCTGTGATCGAACTGCGGCCGCTCGGGCTAAGCCATCCGCTGGTAGCCAGCGGGTTCATACTCGCGCTCATCGCGACCGGCGCTTTTATCGCAGTGGAATCGCGCGTCGCGGCACCCATGCTGCCGCTCTCGCTATTCAGCAAGCGCACCTTCAATGCGGCGGTGCTGTTCGGCATCTGTGTGAATCTGACGTACTACGGCATGGTGTTCGTGTTAAGCCTGTATTTGCAGCGCGTACGCGGCTATACCCCGCTGCAGGCGGGCCTCGCGTTCCTGCCGTTGACGGGCGGTTTTCTGCTCTCGAACGTGGCAAGCGGCTGGGTCGTCGGACGCTTTGGCGTACGTGTGCCGATGATCGCCGGCGCAATCACTGCGGGGCTCGGCTACGGCCTGCTGCATTTCGTCGATGCGTCTACGCCGCTCGTCGGCTTGCTGCTGCCGTTCCTGCTGATTCCCTCGGGGATGGGCCTCGCGGTTCCGGCGATGACGACCGCCGTGCTGGCCTCCGTCGAAGCGAAGCGCGCGGGCACTGCGTCCGCTGTGCTGAATACCGCCCGGCAAGCAGGTGGCGCAGTGGGTGTAGCCGCTTTTGGCGCGTTGGCGAGCGGTGCGGCTGCCACGCAGATCGTTTCGGGGATGCAGGCCGCGACGGCCATCTCGGTCGGTCTGCTGGTGCTCGGTGGAGTAATGGGTTGCCTCGTGCATCCGGAGCCGCACGCGTCGGCCTCGAAACCCTACAAGACTGGTCCTGGGCAAGTTGGTGAACCGCGTTGAGTGTCTCATCGCTTTGCCCGGCGCGAGCCGGCGAATTGGCAAATCGATGAATCGGCAAACCCGCAAACTGGCGAGTCGCACTTAGCGTCTCGCCGCTTCACCGGAAACGCAAAAAAATGACCCCCGCGATGCTTACACACCGCAGGAGTCTTCTTTCCGCGCTTATACCGCGCCAGCAGGCGCGCTACAACGCGCACTGCCGCCGCGTGACTTACAGCGGCGCTTCCTGAATCACGCCCGTGTCGATCGCGCGCTCGATCAGCCCTTCGTTTTGCGCCTTGGTGATCGCGTCGGCGATCAATTTTTCCGGCTGTTCGATTTCGGCCTTGATCGTGCCGATAAGACCGGATGCATCCAGAACCACCAATGTTTTCGCCGAATCGGCAAGGCTGATGATGACGCGATGCGGCGTAGGCCCTTCGCCGAGACTTGCGCACAACTGCGTGACCTTGCCGCCAATGGTTTGCTCAAAACTTTGAATCATTATTTGCTCCCTTGATTACAGCCACAATCAAAAGCGACCTGCACAGACTACCTCAATTGCGTGATCAGAGATTCAGCCCGCCGCGTGGCGAGCGCGCGCCGTCGATACTGATTCGGCCCGCTCCGGTCACGAACAGCAGCAGGAAACCACCAGCGATACCGATGTTTTTCCAGAAGTGGATCACCATATCGCGTTGCAAAGCGGGATCGGTAACATTCCAGAAATCGTGGCCCAGCACCGCGGCCGCCACGGTATAGACGGCCAGGACGAGCGCGAGCGGGCGGATCTTGAAGCCGACGATCAGCAGCAGGCCACCGAGCGCCTCGACCGCTGTTGCAATCGGTGCGGCGACCTGGACGAGCGGCACACCCTTCGAATTCAGATAGCCGACAAAACCCGCATAGCCCAGCAGTTTCATCACACCGCCCCATAAAAACAGCACGGCAAGGGCAACACGCGCGATGAGGATGACGCCGGAATCGACGGGACGCGTCATGAGGGGCTCCTGTAAATGAATATGCAGCAGACCCGGCCAGACGGCCGCAGTTCCCCACTTTGCACCTGAGAATAGGTGCGCTGCTCGCCTTTTCCAAGCGTGGGCCGGCACGAACAGCGCAATCCGCGCCGTCTCAAGGGAAGGAAAAAGGCGTCCGAGCGCCCAGCACGTGCCCGATCGTGCACGCCACGGACTGTATCGCCGCCGTGCCTAAGCGCGGGGATAAGATGGGTGTCGTCGCCGTCGTGAAGTGCTATTGCTGCGGCGCATCCGGCGCGAGCAAAACACCCTTCGTAAAGACGAAGCAGCCGTAACCGCGCTCTTCGCCGGTAGCGATCACGCAATAGGCCTTGCGCGCCCGCTCATAGAAAGCGAAACGTTCGACCGAAGCAAATGGCACCTCGCGCCCTTCCGCCGCATTGATTTCGATCTGCACTTCGCGCTGAACGGCTGGAATCGTATTCGGCTCGCCGACCACTTCCATCCGCGACGCAGGGCGCTCGATGAATGTATCCAGCGGCATCACCGACAGAATCGCGCGAATGGCACGCGGTGCGTTCACGCCGTCGAGGCGCAGTAGCTTGCCCAACACCGTCTCCTGCGCGACGGACGCGCCCGGAAAGTTGGCGTCGCAAACCACCAGTTCGTCGCCATGCCCCATCGAGCGTAGCGCATGCAGCACATCGGCATTCAGCAGCGGGTCCAGATTCTTCAGCACGGTGTCTCCTTGAGGTTCGATTGGCGGCCAGCTACCCGGGTTCGAGCGGATTGCCCTTGTGGCTGCCCTTGTGGCGCGTCGCGATCGATTGTAGCAAGACCGTGGCGCACGGTCCGTTACCGGCGGCTCACCGTCAATCCGCCTGTCCACACGATGCGGCGAGCGGCATTTCGCGACACCGCCACCGCAACCATCCGACCAAGGCGAGCAGCACGAGACCCGCGCCACCCAGCACCGGCTCGCGCCAGGCCAGCAACGCAGTGAAGGTGAACGCGCGCGTGCCGGCCAGCAGAGCGAAGCCGGCGATCGCGCTGGAGAGCGCGTCGACAGCGCCCGACAGGCGCGCGACCGTGAGGACAGTACCGGGAGCCGTGACGGCAACGGACTCGTGCATGATCGTCTCCGTGAAAAAACTGCGTGTGGTCAGGTAGCGGCAGGCACCTGGTCGAGGAAACCGGTCACCGCCTGCAGGCGGCCGTGCGTGTCGAGCACGCCGAAGTCGGATCCCTTGACGATCGCCTCGCCGGCCGGCGTGGTGAGTGCCCACGAAAAACGCAGGCGGTTGGCGAAACCGTCGACTTCCGTCGTGCGGTGAAACGTGTGATGCGGGAAGCGTTCATGCACCGCGCGGATCATCGCGTCGATGCCGTCATGGCCCGCGCCTGCCAGCAGCGGATCGCGATAGTCGGCATCGGCAGTCCATGTCGCGGCGATCAGTTCGCGGCGGCGCACTGCATCGGTTTCATTCCATGCGTCGAAGTAACGGTCGATCAGATCGGTATGCGCATTCATCTCAGACTCCTTGATTGGCATGACTGAGCACTACGCTCGGCAGACACGGTGTATGCGGCGGGCTCGGAGTGAAGATTGACGGCTCGAGCGCAGCGCGTCGATTACGTGGGAGGTAAGCATCGGGATGCACCAGCGTGAAGAACCGCGCTTTTTTGCCCACCGGATTGGCCATTCGGCCGAATCGTCACCGGCTGCGTCAGCCGCTAACCTCATGGCGGAATTGGGGGCCGCGCAGTGTCGACTCGCGGCATGTGACGAACTGAATGGGCGCGGACACAAGCCGCTTTTTTAATATGGTTTTCACACTTGCAAGACCGTATCCAACAGGATACACTCATCAACAAATCGGTTCACCGCCTGTGTACACGGTCAAGCGCACCGAGGAATTCGACCACTGGCTTGCCGGCCTCTCAGACTTGAGGGCGAGAGCCAAAATCCTGGTGCGGGTCAGGCGTGCTGAGCGAGGTCATTTCGGCGACGTCAAGTTGCTGGAAGACGGTGTATCCGAGATGCGCATCGATTGCGGGCCCGGCTATCGGGTCTACTTCGCGCGCGAAGGGCGCATGGTGTTTCTGCTGCTCTGCGGTGGCGATAAATCCACGCAGCCAGCCGACATCAGGCATGCCAAATCAATGTGGGCAGACATCAGAAAGGAACTGTCATGAGCAAAGTCAAAACCGCACGGTTCGACGCATCGCATTACCTCGATAGCGAAGAGATGATCGCCGAGTATCTCAACGCAGCGCTGGAAGAAGGCGACGCCGACCTCCTCCTCGCCGCGATCGCCGACATCGCAAAAGCACGCGGCATTGCGAAGGTCGCGGCGGACGCTGGACTCGGGCGCGAAAGCCTCTATAAAACACTCGCGCCCGGCTCCAAACCGCGCATGGACACGGTGTTCAAACTGCTGCGCGCGCTGGGCGTCAAACTCAACGCCGTGCCGGAAGGCGTGGCGCCCGCCTGATTCGCGCCTGGCGTGTTGTCGCTTGGGGTAACGCCCTGAATGCGCTGCGTATTCGTAGGTGCTCCTACGCTTTCTCGGATATTCCAGGGTATTGCCGGGCATTCCTGGGCATTCCCGGGTATTCCATTACCTGTCAGGTAATGGATCGCTAACGCGCTTTGGCTATCATCGGCAACATGAACACACTCTCTCTTGCACAAACCATCCCGTCGAACAGGCCGACGGCAAGCCGCACGGTCGGCGATCTGCTGCGCGAATGGCGGCAGCGGCGCAGAATGAGCCAGTTGCTGCTCGCCGCTGAAGCCGATATTTCAACGCGGCATCTGAGCTTCGTCGAATCGGGCCGCGCGGTGCCCAGCCGGGAAATGGTCATGCACCTCGCCGAGCGGCTCGACGTGCCACTGCGCGCGCGCAATGCGCTGCTGATTGCGGCGGGTTATGCGCCGCTGTTCCGCGAACGCCCTTTGACGGACCCGCAATTAACCGCCGCACGCGAGGCAGTTGAGTTGGTGCTCAAAGGTCACGAGCCGTATCCGGCTCTCGCGATCGACCGTCACTGGACCATCATTGCCGCGAACAATGCGCTTGCGCCGCTGCTTGCAGGCGCAAGCCCGGCGGTTCTGAAACCGCCGGTCAATGCGATGAGACTGAGCTTGCATCCGGAAGGCATCGCAGCGTCGATCGTCAACTGGCATGCCTGGCGCGCGCACGCGCTGTACCGACTCCAGCGCCAGATCGACGTGAGCGGCGACGACACGTTGAGCGCACTGCGCGACGAACTCGCTGCATACCCCGCTCCGCCCGGCGCGGAAGCGGCCGACCACGACGACACCGCGGGTAATCAGATCGCCGTGCCGCTGCGTTTGCGCACACCGATCGGCGTGCTGTCGTTCTTCAGCACGACCACGGTATTCGGCACACCGGTAGATGTCACACTGTCGGAGCTTGCTATTGAAGCGTTCTTTCCCGCCGATCAGGAAACCGCGGCGGCGTTGCGCGAGTTTGCCGCGAGCCAACGTGCCGAAGGCCAAAAATCTGAAGCCGTGAAGCCATAGCAGCACCGCTGAACCGCAGAAACCCGAAGAGCAGCATCGAAAGCAGAGTTGTTCCCGCTTGCAGCACCATTCAAACCACACGGAGAGACACACTTGATCAACAGCGCCCTACTGGTCCGCCAACTCGGTCCGGCCGATCGCGACGCCTACTTTCAGCTTCGCCTGCGCGGACTGAAGGCGCATCCGGAGTCGTTCGGGCAAAGCTACGAGGAAGCGGTGGCCAAGGGCGCGGCGCGGCACGACGCGATGTTGCAGGGCACGCGCGCAGCCGAAGGCGACTTTTTGCTCGGTGCTTATGAATCGGCCAATGCCCCCTTAATCGGCGTGGTCGGATTGCGGCGTAACCAGAGCGACAAGGAACGGCACAAGGCTTCCGTCGTCGGTATGTACGTCGCGCCGGAAGCTGCGGGTCGCGGAGTCGGGCGCGCCTTGCTTAATGAGTTGCTGGCGCGAGCGGCACAGGTAGAAGGTCTACGGCAAATCCAGTTGATGGTGAGTAGCCGCAACGAGGCGGCGCGCAAACTCTATGAGTCGCTTGGCTTTCGCAAATATGGTTGCGAGGTCGACGCGTTGAACGTCGGCGGGGTGTTTCACGATGCCGATCTGATGGCGCGCTTCATGTAACAGCTATTCGGCGCCAATCCTGCTCCCGGGGCGCCCGGTTCGCTCGCTGGTCGCGGCAGTGGTCGGCGGCCTGATGCTGGGCTACGGAGCCCGTCTGGCCTACGGTTGTAACATCGGCGCCTATTTCAGCGGCATCGTGTCAGGCAGCTTGCACGGTTGGCTGTGGCTGGTCGTCGCCTTCGCCGGCAACGTACTCGACACCCGCCTGCGCCCGGCGTTCGGCCTCGAAGTCGAACGGATCCGCGCAAACGGTTGCTAGAAGTTACAAATGCGCCCCGTTTGTAACTAGGGCTGCACCAACCTGTTACACATCTGATTTGTCCCCACAGCAGCGCCAATGAGCGGTATTTATTACTTTCAATTGGGCTCGCTTTCTATTTCCTTTCTGATTCAGTCCTGATTTTTCGGTTCTCGACCGGGTACACGCCATTGCTCAGATGAATAACGCTAAGGCCCACTACACAAGGGTTTTCATGGATCAGACAAAATTCCAAGGCAACAAAAAACCTGCTAAGCATCGTCTATTACAGGACTGTGAAAGACTTACCGAAATTTGATGTATCTTTTTGAGATATTTTTTTGAGAAGGGATTGATTTCTTGTTTTGCCCTTCATACAATTCGTCCCAAGCTGTTACGAAATGTAACGCGATGTATCAAAAAGTCGCGAGCTGTATCAGGTAGTGACATGTAGCCGGAGGACAACGTTTCCGGTGAGGCACAAAAGACATAACGGCAAAAAAAGCCGACATAGTAATTCGGGGCTTCGGAAACACAGAAAATGGACCGTAGCAGCGAGACGCTGGATTCAATCCGCGAGATCAACTTGTCTTACATCATGCTCGCGCAACGTATGTTGCGTGAGGACAAACCGGTCGGCATGTTCCGACTGGGACTGTCGTCGGAACTGGCTGATTTGCTTGCCGGGCTGTCGCTCGCGCAGATCGTCAAGCTGGCCGCTTCCGATCAGCTTTTGTGCTTCTTCCGCTTCAACGACCACTCGATGTTGTCGGCGTTGACGCAAACGACGAAGCATGCGGCAGTTGCACCGACTCACGCGGCGATCCTGCTTGCAGGCCAGCCTGCTGAGCAATTTGCTTAATCGAGGTGACCGCGATGCTCAAGCGTAGCCTGACGGAAGACGCACAAGAAGTATTCCGTGCCATCGCGCTGATTGAACTCGGCGCGCGCATGCAGGTGCTCGAAAGCGAGTTGACGCTTTCGCGCGACCGCATGATCCGCCTGTACCGCGAGGTCAAAGGTGTGTCGCCGCCCAAGGGTATGCTGCCTTTCTCGGCGGACTGGTACATGACGTGGCTGGCGAACATCCACGCGTCGTTGTTCTACAACACGTACCTGTTCCTGAAGAACGAAGCGCGTTGCTCGCACCTGGATGCGCTGACCAAGGGGTATCGGCTGTATCTGGAACATTGCCAGCACAGCGACTCCGAACCGGTGCTGGATCTCACGCGGGCATGGACGCTAGTGCGTTTCTTCGACGCCGACATCCTGCAGTTGACCAAATGCTGCCGTTGCACCGGCAAGTTCGTCGCGCACAAGCACGATCTGCAACACAACGTGGTGTGTGGCGCCTGCCAGCCGCCGTCGCGCGCCGGCAAGACCAAAAAGGCCGCCGCCGCTCGTCAGGAAGCGCTCGAAGCAGCGCAGATTGCACAAGCCGCCTGAGTTAAGTGGAATCGATGAGGGCCGGTCCAGCCTGATTCGAACCGAAGCACCTTGGAAAAAGTCCGCCATCCCGCGGACTTTTTTTTATGTGGTTTTCGCCCTGACACGGGACACCTCACATCTAACACCCGACGCCAGGCGCTACCCCGCTACCTCCCGCTGCCGCATCAGTCCACCAGTCCCACCGTCTGCACCACCAGCCACAGGTTCGCCGCACTGATTACCACGAACAGCGACCAGGCGAAAAACCGCGTCGGAAGTCTGTTGGCAAATTCGCCCATCAGCGAACGATCGTTGGTCATGCGAATCAGCGGATAGAGCGCGAACGGCAGTTGCAGGCTCAACACGACCTGGCTTGCGACCAGCAGCTTGCCGACTGCGCCGTTGCCCATCATCTGCACGCCGATCAGCGCCGGAATCAAGGCGAGCGCCCGCGTAATGAAGCGCCGCTGCCAGCACGGAATTTTCAGCTTCAGGAAGCCTTCCATGATGACCTGCCCGGCCACCGTGCCGGTGAAGGTCGAACTTTGCCCCGACGCCAGCAGCGTGATCGCGAACAGCACCGCTGCGAAACCGGTGCCGACGATCGGCGCCAGCAGTTTGTACGCGTCTTCGATTTCGGTGACTTGATTGTGGCCGGTCGCGTGGAACGCGGCGGCCGCGAGAATCAGGATCGCCATGTTGATCAGCAGCGCAATTATCAGCGAGACGATCGTATCGATGCGCGACATGCCGATCGCCGACCGGATGCTGGCCGAATCGCGTTTAACCGCGCGGGTCTGCACGATCGACGAATGCAGATAGAGGTTGTGGGGCATCACGGTCGCACCGAGAATGCCGATCGCCAGATACATCGGTTCGCGGCTGCCGAGTGCCTGCCACGAAGGAATCAGTCCTTGCGCGACGGACGGCCAATGCGGCTTCACCAGTGCCAACTCGATGATGTAGCCGACGCCGATCGTCGCGATCAACCCGAGCATGATCGCCTCAAGATCGCGGAAATTCTTGCCCTTCAGGCCAAGCACGATCAGCGTATCGAACGCGGTCAGCAACACGCCGGTGGTTAGCGAACATTTGAAGAGCAGATGGAAAGCCAGCGCGCCGCCGAGCACTTCGGCCAGATCGCAGGCCACGATCGACAGTTCGGCAAGCAACCACTGAAAGCGCGCCACACCAGGTGAGTAACGCAGTCTCGACAATTCCGCGAGGTCCCGCCCGGTGGCGATGCCGAGTCGCATGCTCAGACATTGCAGCGCCATCGCCGCAAGACTCGACAACATGACGACGAACAGCAGGCTGTAGCCGTAACGCGAACCCGCTTCGATATCGGTGGCCCAGTTGCCGGGGTCCATGTAGCCGATCGAAATCAGCAGGCCAGGCCCCGCGAATTGCAGGATTTTTTTCCAGAACGGCGCGCCTTGCGTAACGGCGACCGTGCCTTGCACCTCGGATGGGCAAAACGGCGCCGTTGCGGTGGTCGGTAATTTGAACTGCAAGCCGGTGGTCTCTTGAAGGGGATAAACCGCGACGCCTCATGCAGGCCACCGCGAACCGCCTCAAGTGTACAAAGAAACTTCCGGCAATGTCCCGCTTAACGCATAACGGCCGACGTCGCGTACGCGATAGTCGAGTGGATCGTGCAGCGTATGCACGCGAGCGTTGCGCCAGAAGCGGTCGAGCGCGAGCGGCGCGTGTGTGGCACGCGCGCCGCAGGCATCGAACAGTTTTTCGCTGACGTCGAGCGCGGCGCGGTGCGCGACGATTTTCGCCTCCGAGGTGGCGAGCGCCACCTGCGCACGGGTTTCGGCGTCCAGAGACGGGCCTTGTTGCCATGCGTCTTCGAGCGCGTAGGCGGCACGCACTGCCAGCGCTTCCGCGCTCACCGCCTGCAGACGCATCTCGCCGAAGCGCTGGATCAGGTAGGGATCGTCGGTGGCTTTTTCGACGCCCGAGGATATCCACGGTTTGCCGTACTGTGTGACGTACGCGCGTGCTTCTTCGAGCGCGCCCTGCGCGATGCCGACGAACAGATTGATCAGCACCTGCTGCGAGATCAGCGTGCGCAGGCTCGCGTATGAGGTGTCGGCCCGCTCCAGCACCTCGTGCGGTTCAACCTTGACTTGCGCAAAGGAGACGCTGCCGCTATCGGTTTGCCGCTGACCGATCGGATTCCAGTCTTCGTGAACGGTAATGCCTTCACGCGTGGTCGGCACCACCGCGAACACCGCTTTGCCGGTAACCGGATCGTGCCCTGAAACCGTCATCATGTGCGAGCCACGCGTGCCCGAACAAAATCCTTTCTGCCCATCTAAAAGATAGCCACCGTCGCTGGTTGCGCTTGCAACGAGTCGCGTGTCGAGCGGATTGACCGCATTACCCCACCACCAGCGCTCTTCCACGGTGCCGCCCAGATAGCGGGCACGTTGTTCCGGGTTGCCCCATACATTGACGCTGACCACCTGCAGGCACGTGAAGCCAAGCAGATGCGCCAGCGCACTGTCGACTCGCGCGATCTGGCGGATCGTCTCGTAGATCTCGGGCCAGCGCGTGCCGGAACCGCCGAATTCACGCGGTACGGCGAGCGTGAGCAGTCCCGCGTCGGCAATCCATTGTTTTTCCCGCGCGGCGTGGCCGCCGTCGCGATCGCGCTGAGCCGCGCTGGCACGCAACGCGTCGAGCAAGCCGATAAGATTGCGCACCACAGGCGCAGCACCGGTTTGCAGCGGTTGCAGTGCCTCGGGATGTCGAGGTTCGTTCATGCAATGTCCACGTGAAGAAGTTTGGCGAGCGACACGCTGCTTATCCGCGCGGCCGGTTTGCATTCGATCGGGTGAGCCGGAGTCTCGCTGCGCCCAGCGTCGTAAATAGCATGATAGACGGTGACGTCGCCGCTGAAAACGTGGGCCGCAAGCGCGTATTCGTTATGCAAATAGCGGTCGAAAGACGACAATCATGCGCGTTGCGCAAGCCGTCGCACGAAACGATCGCCGACGAACTGCACCGCCGTCACGATCACGATCAGCAACACGATCACCGTCACCATCACGGTAGTATCGAAACGCTGATAGCCGTAGCGGATCGCCAGATCGCCGAGACCACCGGCGCCCACCGCGCCCGCCATGGCCGAGGAACCGATCATCGCCACCACGGTGATCGTGAAGCCGCCGAGAATGCCCGGCAGCGCTTCAGGCAGCAGTACATGCCAGATGATATGCCGGCGCTGCGCGCCCATTGCCTGCGCGGCTTCGATCAAACCGCGGTCCACTTCGCGCAAGCTCACTTCGGCCACGCGCGCAAAAAAAGGAATCGCCGCGATACTGAGCGGCACGATGGCAGCCCATACACCGATCGTCGTGCCGATCAGCAAACGTGTGAGCGGCAACAGCGCGACCAGCAAAATGATGAAAGGCGTGGAGCGGAACGCATTGACGAGCGCGCCGAGCGTGCTGTTCACCACACGCTTTTCAAAGATGCCGCCGCGCGTTGTGGTGACCAGCACCAGCGCGAGCGGAATGCCGACCAGCGCCGCGACGAAGGCCGATACGCCGACCATGACGATGGTGTCGCGAATGGCATCGGCGAGTTCCGAGAGCCAGAGATCAGACATAGCCCAGCACCTCGACATGATTGGCATAGTGCCGCGCACGTTCGAGCAGCGTCGCGATCTGCGTTTGCACCGTGCCGTCCGCGTTCGCGCGCACTTCTGCCGACACCACCAGACGCCCTTGCGCATGCCCCTGAATCCGGTCGATGCCGCCATGCACGAAACTCACGCGGCCACCTTCAATGCTCAATGCAGACGTCAACCCACCCAGGTCAGGCTCACGTGCATCGCTGCCGGTGAAGCGCACGTCGAGCAGAATCTGCGCATCCGCGTGCGCGATCTCGTGCAACGGTTTGACGCGCGCGGCGAGATCCGCAGGCAGATCATGCACCAGGGTCCGCAGCAACGCGCGCGTCGCATCGTGCTGCGGGTCGCCGAATACGCGCCACACCGGACCCGTCTCCACCACTTCACCACGCTCGATCACGGCCACCGTATCGCAGACCTCGCGAATGACCTGCATCTCGTGCGTAATCAGCACGATGGTCAGGTTGAGGCGCTGATTGATATCGCGCAGCAACGCGAGAATGGCTTGCGTCGTTTCAGGATCGAGCGCGGACGTTGCTTCGTCGCAAAGCAGAATGTCCGGGGCGGTCACAAGGGCGCGCGCGATCCCGACGCGCTGCTTCTGACCGCCGGACAAACTCGCCGGATAAGCGTCGCGCTTGGTCGATAGGCCGACTAGTTCGAGCAAGGCGTCGACCTTTTTGTCGATCGCCGCTTTAGGCGCACCAGCGATTTTTAACGGCAACGCAATGTTTTCGTGCACCGTTTTAGCGGAGAGCAAATTGAAATGCTGGAACACCATGCCGATACGCCGCCGCAGCGTGACCAGCCCGCGTTCGTCGAGCTCGCCGACACTCACGTCATTCACGCGCACGGCGCCGGAACTCGGCTTTTCCAGACCATTGACGAGCCGCAGCAGGGTCGATTTACCTGCGCCGCTTCGCCCGATGATGCCGAACACTTCACCGCGCGCCACCTTCAGCGTGACGTTCGCCAGTGCCGCAGTCGACACACCGCGCGTGTTGGCGAACACCTTGCCCACGTCGTCGAATACGACGACTTCTTGCGCGGCATCGGCCGCATCACGATTCACGGTGAGGGACGGTGCGTCTTCAATGAATTTCGGCACGTCGAAAAGATGAGCCATGGCTTCGTTCCTCTCAGGCGTCCACGGTGGATCGCGCGCCGGTTTGCGCGCGACGGCGATGCTGCGCGCCGGCATGCACCTCAGGCAGTCGCGCCCGGCCGCCGCCGAATAGCTTTTCGCGCAGCGTCGGCGCCGGGTCGTAATCTTCCTTGTAGACGCCGCGATTCTGCAATTCCGGCACCACCAGATCGACGAAGTCTTCGAACGATTCGGGCATGACAGTGCGCGTCAGATTGAATCCGTCAACGCCCGCCTCTTCTATCCACGACACCAGCTCGTCCGCGATCTGCTGCGGTGACCCGACTACGGGCTTCGCGCGGCCGCCGAGCGTCATCTGTTCGAGCACTTTGCGTTTGGTCCATACGCCACTCACGCTCTTCTTCGAAATCGCTTCAACGGCAGATTGCATCGATTCGGTCTTCACATACGAAATCGGTTCATCCAGTTCGTACTGCGAGAAGTCGATGCCGGTCGAACTGGAGAAATGCGCGATACCGCCCTCGGCGCTCGCATAACGCCGGTACTCTTCGAATTTCTCCTGCGCGGCGCGTTCTGTTTCGCCGACTACAACGGTGATGCCGGCAAAGATCTTGATATCGTCAGGCGCGCGTCCGAAGCTCACTGCTCGTGCTCGAATGTCGTCGACAATGGAGCGGGTAAGCTGCTTGTTCTGGCCGCCGACAAACACGCACTCCGCGTGACGCGCCGCGAAATCGACGCCCCGGCTCGACGAACCCGCCTGATACAGCACCGGCGTGCGTTGCGGCGATGGCTCGCTCAAATGAATGGCGTCGATCGAATAGTACGGACCGTCGTGTTTCACGCGATGCACTTTGTCAGGGTGCGAGAAGATGCGTGCCTCGCGATCGCGCACTACCGCGTCGTCCTCCCAGCTTTGCTCCCATAGCTTGTAGACCACGTCCATGTAATCGTCCGCGCGGTCGTAACGGTCGTCGTGGCTGATCTGTTGTGCGAGACCCATGCCGCGCGCGGCACTGTCCAGATAGCCCGTCACGATGTTCCAGCCCACCCGACCCTTAGTCAAATGATCCAGCGTCGACATGCGGCGCGCGAACAGGTACGGCGGCTCGTAAGTCAGATTCGACGTGACGCCGAAGCCGATATGCTTCGTCACGTGTGCCATCGCGGGCACAATCAGCGATGGATCGTTGATCGGAATCTGCACCGATTCACGCAACGAGGTTTCCGGACCGCCCTGATAAACGTCGTATACGCCGACGATATCCGCGAGAAAGATCCCGTCGAACTTGCCGCGCTCGAGCGTTTGCGCGAGGCTCGTCCAGTAGTCGAGGTCGGTGTAGTGCGCCGAACGGTCGCGCGGATGCGTCCACAAACCATGATTGATGTGACCGACCGCATTCATGTTGAACGCGTTCAGCAGGATCTTTTTCTTCGCCATCGTGCGGCTCCTTGCTGGTTGCAACGTTGCTAGCGGCGTGCCTTACCAGGCGACGGCGTAGAGGCTGCCGAAGGCTTTGTCGAGTGCAGCGCGCACAGCGGGCGAATGCTGATAGATCGAGATGAACTTGCGGATACGCGGATCATTTGCGCTTTCCGGACGCACGACCCACTGGATCGCGTAGTTCTTGTTTTCCAGGCCGTCGAACAACAATGCGCTGTTCGGATCGGTAGTGCCCGCGAGCTTGATGAAGCTCGGGTAGCCTTGCGCGAGATCGACGTCGTCGAGCGAACGGGCCAATTGCGAGGCTTCGAGCTGAACGATCTTCAGGTGCTTCGGGTTGTCGATGATGTCGAGCGTCGTGGCGCGATAGTCGATGCCCGGCGTCAGCTTGATCAGACCGGCACGCTGCAGCAACAACAGACCACGACCGCCGTTGACCGGATCGTTAGCGATGGCGACGGTGGCGCCGTCTTTCAATTCATCGAAGCGTTTGATCTTTTTCGAATACAGGCCGATCTTCATGATCGTGCCCGGGGCGATTGCGACGAAGTTATAACCACCCTGCTTCTTTGCGTTCTCGAGAAACGGGATGTGCTGGAAATAGTTGACGTCGATATCCTTGTTGGCGAGCACCGCGTTCGGCGTATTCCAGTCGGTAAACTCGATGATCTTCACGTCAAGCCCTTGCTCCTTCGCTTCGCGCGCGGCGACTTTGAGCGCCTCGATTTGCGGGCTGGTGGCGATGCCGATTTTCAGCGTGGGCGTGTCTGCCGCGAACGCGGGCGAAGCGGACAACGCCAGCGCGAGGCCGAACGCGCCGAGGAACGTCAGCGTCCGCGCCTTGAAAAAACGCCGTGCAGTGGTCAGAGAAATGCGCATGGTGAACTCGTTAGGATAGGGGCGTGGCGTGTTTCGAGGCGAGCCGATTCCACGACATGCGGGCAGGCGTACCGGAATCGGTCGGACAACAGAAATCTGCAGCGCGCGGTTTAACCGGCGTGCGGCAGCGATAGAACGCGTGAGCGGGTCAGCGCGGACAGCGGCAGGTCGGACAGGTCATCGCCTCTCTCCAGATGAGGTGCGAATCATCATAGACGGCGGGAAACCGGCGGTCTACGAACGGATTTTTGGAAGGAAAGCGGGAAAAATGATTTGGGGCTCGCCCCATGGAGCTGGCGCAACACGTCACCAAAGAAAAAACGCCGGGCCACGCTTTAGCGCAACCCGGCGTTCTTCACCAGCCAACAAACTAAAAACAGACCTTAGCGCTTCGCCACCTGCTCCGCCGACGCAGAAGCAGAAGTAGCAACCGGACCCGAAGCCGGCGCAACCGCCCCCACCGTCTCGTCGCCCGCAGGCTTCACATCACCCCAGCCGCCACCCAGCGCGCGAATCAGGTTAACCGTCGCCACCGCCTGCGTGCCCGACAGATGGCTCGCCTGTAGTTGCGATGTCAGCACCTGCCGCTCGCCGTCGATCACATCCAGATAGCTGACCGCGCCTTCCGTGTACTGCGTGCGCGACAGATGCGCCGCGCGTTGCGAGGCCACGACCGCATCGTTCTGCTCGCGCATCTGATCGTCGAGCAAACGCAGATCGGCCAGGTTGTCCTCGGCCTCACGGAACGCCACCAGCACCTGTTGACGATACTGCGCGACATCTTCGTCGTACTTCGAGCGAGCTTGCGCGAGGTTTGCCTTGCGGCGGCCACCGTCGAACAAAGGCAACGTTAGCGCGGTACCGGCGAATGGCCCGAGAATAAACGCGCGGCTCGACCACTTGAACAGATCGCCCAGCGTCGCCGATTCAAAACCAGCCGCACCCGTGATATCGAGCTTCGGGAAGAACGCCGACTTCGCCAGACCGACCCGCGCATTCGCCGCCATCATCGCCCGCTCCGCCGCCGAAATGTCCGGCCGACGTTCGAGCAGCGCCGAAGGCAAACCTGGCGGCACGCGCACCGTCACCGGCACGAGCGGTGCCTCCGCGAACGAGAAATCGGCCGGCGGCTTGCCGAGCAGAATCGCCAGACTGTGCTCGGAGGCCGCGCGCTGACGCGCCACGCCCACTGCATCGGCACGCGCACTCGCCAGTTCGTTGCGAGAACGCGAAACATCCAGCTCACCGATATCGCCTTCCCTGAAACGGCGCTCGACCAGCTTCAGCGTGTCCTCGCGCAACGCCACGGTACGGCGGTACAGATCCTGATCCGTGTCGAGCTCGCGCAACTGGAAGTAGTTCTGCGCAACGTCGGCTTGCAACGACAACTGTACCGACCGGAACAATGCTTCACTTTGCTGCTCGTCCGCACGCGATGCATTCACGTTCGAACCGACTCGCCCGAACAGATCGGTTTCATACGATGCGCCAACCTGCGCACGCCAGATCGTGCCGTTCGTCCCGCCCGCGCTATCCGGCTGAAACTGCGAGGCCGCCGATGCCCGTTCACGCGTCGGACCAAAGCCCGCGTCGAACTTCGGGAACCAGTCCGACTTCGCCGCCTGCGTCACCGCACGCGCCTGCTGCACACGCGCCGCAGCCGCCTTCAAGTCCTGATTCGCTGCAGCCGCCTGTTCTTCCAGCGCGTTCAACTGCGGGTCGCCGAAAATCGTCCACCATTCGCCGCGATGCGCGTCGTCGGCGGGCTGAGCCTGCTTCCAGGTGCCCGTGTCCTGCGGCGATGCCGCGGACGTAGCCGATGCAGCCGAAGCACCGGACGCAGCCGATGCAGCAGTCGGCGTTTCCTTGAACGCAGCCGGCGTATCCACCTCCGGCCGCTTATACGTGGGCTCCACGGAGCAGGCCGCGAGCAACGCCAGCAGCAAACCGCTGGCAGCCGCTCTGCCCCACCCGCTTAAAGATTCAAAACGCTTCATTATTATTTTCTCCTCAGGCGTCCGTCACCGGCGCCCCAAGGTGCGGCGCGTCTTTCTGCGCGACGTGAATCGTCCCGCCCGCCAGCGTACGCAGCACCACATAGAACACAGGGGTCAGCATCAGGCCGAACAGCGTCACGCCGAGCATGCCGAAGAACACCGCGATACCCATCGCATGACGCATCTCCGAACCCGCTCCACTCGAGAGCACGAGCGGCACCACACCCATGATGAAAGCGATCGACGTCATCAGAATCGGACGCAGACGCAGGCGGCTCGCCTCGATCGCCGCCGCCAGCGGCGTACGCCCGTCATGTTCGAGTTCGCGAGCGAACTCGACGATCAGAATCGCGTTCTTCGCCGACAGCCCCACCAGCACCATCAAACCGATCTGCGTGAAGATGTTGTTGTCGCCACCCGTGAGCCACACACCGGTCAGCGCGGATAGCACGCTCATCGGCACGATCAGGATCACGGCGAGCGGCAGCGTCAGGCTTTCATACAACGCGGCCAGCACGAGGAACACGAGCAGCACGCTGATCGGGAACACCCACAGGCCCGCATTGCCGGCGATGATCTGCTGATACGTCAGGTCGGTCCATTCGAGCTTCACGCCATGCGGCAAGGTTTCCGCTGCCACGCGTTCGGCCGCGGCTTGCGCCTGGCCCGATGAGAAGCCCGGCGCCGGACCACCGTTGATGTCGGCAGCCGTATAGCCGTTGTAACGCACCACCATTTCCGGACCATACGTCGGCGTCACCGTCACCAGCGACGACAGCGGCACCATGTCACCCGCAGCATTGCGCGTCTTCAGTTGCAGGATGTCGTCGGCGCGTTGACGGAACGGCGCGTCAGCCTGCACCCGGACCTGATACACACGGCCGAAGCGGTTGAAGTCGTTCACATACAGCGAGCCCAGATAGATCTGCATCGTGTTGAACACGTCCGTGACCGGCACGCCAAGTTGCTTGGCTTTCACGCGATCCAGGTCGACATTCAATTGCGGCACGTTGATCTGATAGCTCGAGAACGTCGGTCCGAGTTCAGGCGTTTGCGCCGCCTTCTTCACGAATGCCTCCGCTGCCTTGTTCAGTTCCGCGTAACCCACCGCGCCGTGATCCTCCAACTGCATCTTGAAACCGCCCAGCGTACCCAAACCAAGCACAGGTGGTGGCGGGAACACCGCGACGAACGAATCCTTGATCGCGCCATACTGCTGGTTCAACGCGCCGGCAATCGCACCGGCCGAGAGTTTCTTGCTGCCGCGTTCCTTGAAAGGCTTCAACGTGACGAACACGATGCCCGCGCTCGAACTATTGGTGAAGCCGTTCACCGACAGGCCCGGGAACGCCACCGCGCTTTCCACGCCCGGCTGCTTCAAGGCAACCGCGCTCATGTCACGGATCACCTTTTCCGTGCGATCCAGCGACGCGCCGTTCGGGAGTTGCGCAAACGCAATCAGGTATTCCTTGTCCTGCGCCGGCACGAAACCGCCCGGCACGACGCGCGAGATCAGCACCGTTGCACCCAGCAGGATCGCGTAGACCGCGAGCATCGCACCTTTACGGCCCAGCACGCCTCTCACGCCACGGCCGTACTCCGTCGAGCCGCGATGGAACACCTTGTTGAAGCCCTTGAAGAAGCGACCCAGCACGCGGTTCATCACACGCGTCAGGAAGTCTTCCTTGGCGCCGTGGCCACGCAACAGCATCGCGGACAAAGCCGGCGACAAAGTCAGCGAGTTGAACGCCGAGATCACCGTCGAGATCGCGATGGTCATCGCGAACTGCTTGTAGAACTGGCCCGTCAAACCGGTCATGAAAGCGAGTGGCACGAACACGGCAACCAGCGTCAGCGCGATGGCGATAATCGGCCCGCTCACTTCCTGCATGGCCTTATAAGTCGCATCGCGCGCACTGAGCCCGCTTTCGATGTTCCGCTCGACGTTCTCCACCACCACGATCGCATCGTCCACCACGATCCCGATGGCCAGCACCATCCCGAACAGCGACAACGCATTGATCGAGAAGCCGAACGCCAGCAGCAGCGAGAACGTACCCACAATCGACACCGGTACCGCAATCAACGGAATGATCGACGCACGCCAGGTCTGCAGGAACACGATCACCACGATCACCACCAGCGCGATCGCTTCAAGCAGCGTGTGAATCACCGCCTCGATACTCGAGCGCACGAACTGCGTCGGGTCATAGACGATCTTGTATTCGACGCCTGCCGGCATGTCTTCCGCCAGTTCCTTCATCGCGGAACGAACCTGGTCGGAAATCGCGAGCGAGTTCGCGCCCGGCGCCTGGTTGATAGCGAGCGCCACCGCGGGCTTGTTGTCGAGCAGCGAACGCAGACCGTATTCCGACGCGGCCAGTTCGACCCGTGCGATATCACGCAGGTACGTTACGCCGCCATCCGGCGCGGTTTTGACGATGATGTCGCCGAATTCGCCCTCGGTCTTCAAGCGGCCACGCGCATTCACCGACAACTGCAGCTGCGTGCCCGGCACCGAAGGCGATGCGCCGATCACACCGGCTGCCACCTGAATGTTCTGCTCGCGAATCGCGTTGACCACTTCGGTCGCCGTCAAACCGCGCTGTGCGACTTTCTGCGGATCGAGCCAGACACGCATCGCGTAGTCGCCCGAACCCCACAGCTGCACCTCGCCGACGCCCTGAATCCGCGCCAACCGGTCCTTGACGTTGAGCAACGCGTAGTTGCGCAGGTACGTCATGTCGTAGCGATTGTTCGGCGAGATCAGGTGGACCACCATCGTCAGCGTCGGCGAACTCTTGATGGTCGTGATGCCAAGCCGTTGCACGTCTTCCGGCAGGCGCGGCAGCGCCTGGTTGACGCGGTTCTGCACGAGCTGCGTCGCCAGGTCCGGATTGGTGCCGAGCTTGAAGGTCACCGTCAGCGTGAGATTGCCGTCGCTATTGGCTTGCGACTGCATGTACAGCATGTTCTCGACGCCGTTGATCTGCTCTTCAAGCGGCGCCGCAACGGCCTCCGCGATCACTTTCGGATTGGCGCCCGGATATTGCGCGTGCACCACCACCGAAGGCGGCACGACTTCCGGGTACTCCGAAATCGGCAGCTTGAAGAGCGAAATGATGCCCCCCAGCAGGATCAATACCGATAACACACCGGCAAAGATCGGTCGATCGATGAAGAATTTGGATATGTTCATGGGAAGCTCTTAACGTTGGAGCATGCGCCCGCTACGGCCAGTCAACATGACTGGGCAAGCGCGGCGCACGGGGCTCACGAATTCTTGTCCGCTGCTTTTGCCCGCGTCTGCGCAAGCGGCGCGCTGTTCGGATCCTGATCGGTGGTCATCGGCACCATGTGAGCGCGCACTGCATCGCCCGGACGCACCCGCTGGACACCGTTCACGACGATCCGGTCGGTTGCCTGCAAACCGCCCTTGACGACGCGCAGGTTGCCCTGCATGCCGCCCACTGCGATTTCCCGGTACACGACGTGGTTGCTCTGGTCGACCACCAGCACGAACTTCTTGTCCTGATCGGTGCCCACTGCGGCGTCGTCGATCAGCAGTGCCGGATGCGGCTCGCTGCCGCCGACCTTCACGCGCGCATAGAGACCAGGGATCAATGCACCGTCCTGGTTATCGAAGCGCGCACGCACCCGGATCGTGCCGGACGACGTATCCAGCCGGTTGTCGACGGATTCGATCGTGCCGCTGCGCGAGTAGCCGCTTTCATCCGCCAGCCCGAGGTCCACCGGCACCTTGCTGCCATCCTTTGCGCGGCTCAGGTACTGCAGGTAGGTCTGTTCGTCAACGTCGAACGATGCGTAGATCGGCGAAACCGACACCAGCGTGGTCAACGGCGCCGCGCTTGCACCTGCCGACACCACGTTGCCCACCGTGATTTCCGCACGCGAGACACGGCCCGACACCGGCGCGACGATCTTCGTGTAGCCGAGATTGATACGCGCGGTTTCGACGGCGGCTTGCGCGGCCTTCAGGTTGGCGCTCGCTTCGCGCGCGGCGTTCTGCTTCTCGTCGTAGTCGCGCTTGGCGATCGCGTTGTCGGCGATCAGGCGTTGCGCGCGCTCCCAATCGCTTTGCGTGTAGCCCGTACGCGCTTGCGCCGCCGCGACCTGTGCTTCGGTGCGATCGACTTCAGCCGCGTACGGACGCGGATCGATCACGAACAGCGTGTCGCCCTTCTTCACGAGGGCGCCGTCCTTGAAGTTGACGGACACGATCGTGCCCGGCACTTGCGAACGGACGTCCACTTTTTCGACCGCTTCGAGGCGGCCGGAATAGCTTTGCCAGTCGGTGATGGTCTTTTGCACCACGGTGGCCACATCGACTTCCGGCACGATGGTCGGCGCAGCAGGCGAGCTCGCGTCGACGCGGATCGCGCCGAACGTGCCCAGCCCGGCCACCACGATGACAGCTAGCACGGCAATCGCCACACGGCGACGGGAAAGAGGAAGGATAGTCATGAGAAGCTCCCGGTATCGTTGATTAAAGTTTTGCTTATTGGTGTCTCAGCGATGGGCGCGCGCATCGAAGCGCCACTGAAAAAATCGCACCGCTTCCTGCAAGGCGGGCGGATGGTCGGCCAACGCGGCGTGCGAGACGCTGGGATAGCGGACCACCTGGGTCAGCACACCCGCGTCGATCAGACCGCTCGCGTATTTCTCCGCTTCCACATGCAGCACGTCGTTTTGCGCCGTCGCGATCAGCGTGGCCGGCAGGCCCGCCAGGCGCGACGATTCGAGCGGTGCGGCATACGGATGCATGCGCTGCGACGCTTGCGGCAGATACGCGCGATAACACGCCGCGCATTCCTTCGCGGTGATATCTGAGCCGAGGCGCTTTTCGTCGCCGAGGCGCGTCAGGCTCGGATCGAGCATCGGTCCGAACAGCGCTTGCGCCGCAATGCGCACGTCGCCGCGATCACGCGCGATGAAAGCGAGGCAGTTGGCCAACTGCCCGCCGGCATCGTGGCCCGCCACGCCGACCTTCTTGCTATTCCCGCCAAACGCGCGTGCTCGTGTCTGCACCCACAGCGCCGCGCGATGTGCGTCTTCAGGCGCCGCCGGAAACGGAAACTGCGGCGCCAGCGAATAACCGACCGAAACGACCAGAGCCGGTAAGTGTTCTGCGAAATAACGGGCGGCGAAGTCGGCCTGATCGATCGAGCCCTTGGTAAAACCGCCACCGTGGAAGTAAAGCAATACCGGCAGTGCGGTTTTCTGTGCCTGGCGGTACAAACGCAACGTAATGTCCTGTGCGTGCCCTTCGATCTGCACGTCAGTGACGTCGAGTGCCGTGCTGTCAGCCTGTGCCGGGCCGCTGCCGGCGGGCACAAACGAGTACGGCGGTTTAAATGCATCCATGTCGAGCCGCGCAATGCGCATAGAACTTCAATGGTGCGAATTGTGGGTTCGGCAGACTCGTAAATAAATGCCTATAATCCGGCAACACAATTCGGCGCCCCTGAACAATCGAACGCGATTGCTCTGCGGATTCGATTCCTGCTCAGTGCGCCCGCCCCTTTTAGGAGGTTTGCAATGGACCGGCTTCAGGCCATGCAAGTGTTCACGCGCGTCGTCGACACCAACAGCTTTACCCGCGCGGCGGAAACGCTCGACCTGCCACGCGCATCAGTTACCACCATCATTCAGAACCTCGAAGCGTTCCTCGGCACGCGGCTGATGCACCGGACCACGCGGCGTTTGTCGCTGACGCCGGACGGCGCGGCGTATTACGAACGCTGCGTGCGCATCCTCGCGGACGTCGAAGAGACCGAGGCCAGCTTCCAGAGCGGCAATAAAAAGCCGCACGGCAAGCTGCGCATCGACATGCCGGGATCGATCGGGCGTTTGCTGGTGATCCCTTCGCTGTGTGAATTCCACACGCGTTACCCGGACATCGACCTGCAGCTCGGATTGACGGACCGGCCCGTCGATCTGTTGCAGGAAGGCGTGGATTGCGTGGTGCGGGTGGGCGCGCTACAGGATTCCTCGCTGGTGGCGCGCCGTATCGGTTTGTTCGAGGGCGTGACATGCGCGGCCCCCAGCTACATCGAGCGTGCGGGCATGCCGACTTCGCTCGAAGACCTCGAGAATCACAAAGCAGTCAATTATTTTTCGAGCCGCACGGGGCGCACGATCGATTGGGCCTTCATGGTTGATGGCAAAGAAGTCGAAGTGAAGATGAAGAGCATTGTGTCGGTGAACGACGCCGATGCTTACGTAACGTGCGGCCTGGAAGGCTTCGGCCTGTTTCAGCCGGCGCTCTTCATGGTACTGCCGCATCTGCGTTCGGGTCAGCTGGTTGAAGTGCTGCCGGAGCTGAAGCCTTTACCGATGCCGATTTCCGCAGTCTATCCGCACAGTCGGCATCTGTCGCCTAAAGTCCGTGTTTTCGTAGACTGGATTGCCGAGCTGTTCGACCGCTGCCCGTTGCTCAGCGGACGCGGCAGTCTCGACGCGATGTGCACGAAGCGTACTTTCGAAGAACGCGAATCTGCTCCGATACTCGACACGCCGGTGATAACGGAGTGGGTTGCCTGATTCGTGCGAGTTGAAGTACAGATTATGGAAAAGTGAATTTCAACCGCGGCTCTAATGCCGCGGTTGCCCTGCAGTAACCGGATAACGCGTACGCCGTCGCGATTGTTCTAGATTCGCGACAATTCATTTCGCGAAAGTGCGATTTATCCGCATCACCTCGAAGTCTACATTTCACCCTGTCGCAGCGCCGCTCGTGCTGCAAACGAATCGACAGGAGTGAATCATGAAGCGCAATCTCTTAGCAGGTCTGGCTCTTTCGCTGCTTGCCAGCGCACCGGTGTTTGCTCAAAGCAACGGTGGGGGCATTGGGCATGCGGGCACGTATCAAACGTTGCCTGCTCCGACCACCGTCGGCAAAACGCGTGCTGAAGTTAACGCTGAGCTGGTCGCGGCGTATCGCGATGGTTCGTTGCCTGCGTTGAATCGTACGTCGTACCCGAATAAAGGTCTGATTGGTCAGACGCAGGCTGCGCGCATTGCATTGCAGGAAGGGACTGGTGGCGACGTTACGCGCGTCGCCAACGGGCAGTAAGGCGAATGCGCCGCGATGATTCGGTTTCCAAAAGAAATTTTCATCGCGGTGGGTTGTTTGCACTCTTTACGAAGGAGCATGTTATGACACCGTCTGAACTTGATGATTGGGATGTGGATGTGGGGGCGTGGACGCCTTATCGGGCGCCGCAGCGGTAAAGGTTTGGTTTTTGTTTTTGCCTTCGCGGCGCTTTTTGTCCGTGTTCCTGGGGCGTTGGCCTTTCCTTGATTTGTTAGTGGTCTATTAGCGTTGCCCCTGTGCGGGGCGGCACTTACTTCTCTTTGCCGGCTGCAAAGAGAAGTAAGCAAGAGAAAGCAGCTCAAACCGCTACTACTAAGTGGGCGCCGTGGTCTGCAGCGGGTAGTGGTGCATCTGGAATCCGTGTTCTCGCACATTCAGCGCTAGTGACAAAGGACTCATCAGCTCCCACTCCGCACTGCGTGCGTCGCGGACGGGTCTGCATGGGAAACCAGGGGCTTCGGTTGGGCGCAGCGGGGGCCATCGGCTTCGCCTCGGCGAGGTGTCTCTGCACTCACCCGGCAACCCCTTACTTCAAACGATATGTCGGTGTCCTGAAATCACGGTTCCGGTTGCAGTTCCAATCACAATCGCGATGGCGTTGGTGACAGCGGTGCAATGGCGAGCCACGGTCCGGTGGCGAGGCGTGAACGCCAAAACGTAGCGGGTGGTTTGATGACCTACGCTTCGGCGCGCGCAGCGCCGCCGGAAGTATGACGCCCTTGTCACTGGCGTATGCAGGTGCACGAACACAGATTCCAGATGCACCACTACCCCTGGCAAACTACGGTGCCCACTTAGCAGGAGTGGTTTGAGCCGCTTTCTTTTGCCTACTTTTCTTTGCGGCATGCAAAGAAAAATAGGTGCCGCCCCGCACAGGGGCAACGCTAATAGACCACTAGCAAATCAAGGAAAGGCCAACGCCCCAGGAACACGGACAAAAAGCGCCGCGAAGGCAAAAAAGCTACCTCTTTGGCACCCCCTCCCGCCACTCCCCCCAATGAGTGGCAATATCCTGCACAAGCGGATTCCCCGACCTGTAAAGGTTCTCAATAGCAATCGTAAAACCCCCTTGCGCAGCATAGTTAAGCAAATTATCCGCACTAGTCTGCCCATCATATGGCCGATCAAAATCAGACCCAGCCCGCAGCACCGCAACGCGATTCAAATCAACCTTATGCACCGAGGCCGCGCGCTTAAGCGCCTCATACGTCGCGTTATCCTCCTGCTGCGTAGTGCAATACACACCATTGCCATCCGTCAGAATCTTGGTCCAATCCCGCGCCCGCTGCCCAAGCAGCGTCCCCGACCACCAGGTATCGCCCGCGAGCGTGTCGCATTGAATGACAGTAGGCGGCCGATTCGCAGGCGCATACGAATACTTGGCCCGCGCAGCCTGCGCCTGAGCGTTATCTGACAGCACAACGCTGCGCGACAAGGCAAACGCCGTATCGGCAAGCTGGGTATTCAACTGAAACACCTCCGTCCGATAGTCGAGCGGCGGCTTGGCCGTCGGACTCGTGGTATTGATCCCGAGGTATCCGGTATTCCAGCCAGGCGGAATCTCCCGCCCGTCGATCTCCCACTGAATCCCGAAATCGACCAGGTACTTCGCCCACGCGGCGGATCCGACCGTGCCTTGCTGCGGATCGATCCCGGCAATCCCCGCCACCATAAAATACGTATGCCGCAAATCGAACCGCGGCGAAAAGGTCAACGCCATGATCGACGCGGCAGCGTTGCTATGCCCCATGCCAGTCGTCATGACACACACGTCCTGCTTATTGCAATGAACCGTCGGGTAGTCAGGCGATAAGCCATCGACCGTAATCTCGCGCCATGGACCAAGCCGATCGAGCCATACCTGCCCTTCCGGCCCGAACATCGAAACGATCATCACCTTGACCGGCCGCCCGTGCGAGCCGCCGTCGCCTTGCGAGAAACCGTCGTTGTCGTCCGCGCTGGCAGGGCCAGATGTAAAGGCGGCGCATGCCGCGAGTGCAATGGCAGAGATTGCGCCAAGTGTGCGAGTCAGCATCGTGATCCTTCCTTTTTGCTTGTGATGCAGATTGGGAGAAAGGCCGCTTTCAAGCCGAAAGAAGTATAGATGCGAAGAAATTATTTTCCACTACGTATTGCAGCAATTCACCCGCCGCGACTGAACTCCGCCGACCCGCGCGTTCGGTTGGCCCTTCAGCACGTCAACGCGTCCGTTCCTATAATGGGAGGTAGTCAGCACGCACCGCGTTTGTGCACTTCAACAAAGGAGCACCTCGATGGATTATGTGAAACTCGGCCGCACCGGCCTCGATGTATCGCGTCTTTGTCTCGGCTGCATGAGTTACGGCGTGCCCGCTCGCGGCACCCACTCCTGGTCGCTCGACGATGAAGCGGCGCGCCCCTTTATCAAGCAGGCGCTCGACCACGGCATCAATTTCTTCGATACCGCCAACGTTTACTCGGACGGCACCAGCGAGGAAATCGTCGGCCGCGCATTGAAGGACTTTGCGAAGCGCGACGAGATCGTGCTGGCCACCAAGGTGAATAGCCGCATGCATCCGGGCCCGAACGGCGCGGGTCTGTCGCGCAAGGCGATCATGGCGGAAATCGACAACAGCCTGAGGCGTCTCGGTACGGATTACGTCGATCTGTATCAGATCCACCGCTGGGATGACGACACACCGATCGAAGAAACCATGGAGGCGCTGCACGACGTGGTGAAGGCAGGCAAGGCGCGGTATATCGGTGCGTCGTCGATGTATGCGTGGCAGTTCGCCAAGGCATTGCATGTGGCTGAACGCCATGGCTGGACGCGCTTCGTGACGATGCAGAACTACGTGAATCTGCTCTATCGCGAGGAAGAGCGGGAGATGCTGCCGCTGTGCGAAAGCGAGGGCATCGGCGTCATTCCATGGAGCCCGCTGGCACGCGGACGTCTGACGCGCGACTGGAACACTGAAAGCGCACGCTCCGAGACCGACGAGTTCGGCCGCACACTTTACGCACATACCGAAGACGCCGACCGCCGGATCGTGGAACGCGTCAGTCAGATTGCGAAAGAACGCGGTGTGCCGCGTGCGCAAGTCGCGCTAGCCTGGGTGTTGCAGAAGAAGCCGATTACCGCGCCTATCGTCGGCGCGACCAAGCTCCATCATCTCGACGATGCGGTCGCGGCATTGTCGCTGAATCTGAGCGCGGACGAGATCCGTCAATTGGAGGAGCTGTACGTGCCGCATGCGGTGACCGGTTTCAAATAAGCGGCCAATGCACCGGGCAGCAGACGCGAAAGTAAGGGCCTTCCTAAGCGGAGACACTAGCGCGATCCGCTGGCCCCGAGTGAACCGTACGTACCAGGCAACCGGGACAAAGCATCAAACCCGCGGTACGTCCGGTTCGAAAAACACCCAGCGCACTTGCGGAAACGCCTCCTGCAAGTCCGCTTCGATCACGTTGATCGCATCGACCATCGCGCGGCCGCTCGCGTAGTCGATCATTTCCGCTTGCACCGCCACCACCACGTGGCGACCCCACTGCAGCGTAATCATGTTGATGATGCTGCGAATCTCGGAGCGGCCGCGCAGATGCGTCTCGATTGCGCGGCGCACTTCCGGGCTCGCCGATTCGCCGACGATCATCGACTTCACTTCGCGCGCCACCAGCCACGCAATCACCATCAGCAACACGCCGACGCCGATGGAGCCCAGTGCGTCGTAGACGGGATTGCCAGTCACCATCGTCAGCAACACGGCAATGAAGGCGATCGCAAGACCCGCCAACGCGGCAATGTCCTCGCCGGCCACCACCAGCAGTTCGGACTCGCGCGTTTCGCGAAACCAGCGCCACAGGTGTTTGTCCGGATGCGACTTGCGGATCTCCTTCACCGCGCCCCACAACGAAAGCGTTTCGAGCACCACCGAAACGCCCAGCACGACGAGCGCCACATAGGCGTACTGCAAAGGCTCGCGCGCGAATAAACGATGCACGCCTTCGTACACCGAAAACGCGCCGCCGACAAAAAACAGCAGCAATGCCACCAGCAGCGAATAGAAATTGATCTCGCGGCCACCGCCCATGGGATGCAACGGGCTTGCCGGCTTGCGCGCTTCACGCAAGCCGAATAGCAGCAGCAACTGGTTACCGCAGTCAGCGGTCGAGTGAATGGCTTCGGCGAACATCGAGCCGGAACCAGTGAACGCGGCAGCAGCGAACTTGCAGATAGCGATGCCGAGGTTGGCGGCAAGCGCATAGAAAATGGCTTTCGGCGATTCTTCTTTCATCGTCGTTGCGAGGGTCCGTGAGTTTGCAGAGCGCTTTCAGTTGGCAATAGTTCGTATTATGGACATGCCAACCGGCATGCGTCCAACCCCGGCGCTGTTCCGCGCCGGGTTCTGTGACGTATGCAGCACATCTGCCCGCTCTCGCGCTCCGTCGTGCTATGCCCTTTCGAGCACGGCCATCTCCCGCACGATCACCAGCAGCATCGACAAGCTCGCGCCGCCCGTGGCCCGCAAGTCGGCAAGCAGGCGCGCGTAACGTTCGAGTTGCGCGGTGCGCTTCTCGCGCCATGCCTGAACCAACGCGTCCGGCGTGGATGCCTCGTCGGCGTCGGCCAGCGCGCTCGTGGTCAACGCGCGTTTCAGGCGTGCGAGTTCCGCCAGCGCGGTGGCGCGCGCCAGCATGTCCCAATGCGTGGGCGCCGGCAGCGCGGCCGCGCGCTCGCTGATCCAGCCGTAGTTCAGCAGCGTGCCGAGCGCGAAGTAGACACCCGCCACGAGTTCGAGACTGCGTCCGCAGGTCGACGCCACCTCGGCGATGTCGAGCAAAGCCGCCGATATCTCCCCGCTGGCGATTCGCACCGCCAGTTCGCTATCGACACCGGCGTCCACGAGCACGCGTTGGCGCTCGGACAGCGCTTCGAGATCGGCGCTCGGCAACAGCGCCGGCCATTGCGGCGCGAGCCGTTGCGCCGCATCGCGGCAGCGTGCGAGCAAGCCGGCGACATCACCGTCGCTGACCGCCCCCGATTGCAATTGCCGCAGGAACCACAGCGCCGAGCGTTCGACGAGCCGCGCCACTTCGACGAACATTCGCGCCTGCACATCGTCGGCGACACGATTATCTAGCGCATCGATACTGCGCCATACGTCGTCGAGATCGAACACGTCACGCGCCATGATGCAGGCCCGCACGATGTCACCAGGCTGTGCATCGGTCTCTTCCATCAGCCGATGCACGAACTCGCAGCCGACGCGATTCACCAACGCATTGGTCAAATGCGTCGCAAGGATTTCGCGCCGCAACGGGTGACGCTGCATCGGTTCGCTAAAGCGCTGCCTCAACGGCTTCGGAAAGTATTCGATCAGCATGTCGCTGACGAGCGGGTCTTCCGGCATCGACGATTCGAGCAGGGCGTCGTAGAGCCACATCTTGCTATAGGCAAGCAGCACCGCGCGCTCAGGCGTGGTCAGCCCTTGTTTCGCGGCCTGGCGCTCGGCGACGTCCTCATCGGTCGGCAAGAACTCGATCACGCGGTTCAGGCGGCCCGCGCGTTCGAGATAACGCATCAGACGCGCTTCGGCATCGAGCAATTCGACGCCATAGCGGCCCGCAATCGAGAGTGCCTGGGTCTGGTAATAGTTGTCCTGCAAGACGAGCAAGCCGACTTCATCGGTCATTTCCGCGAGCAGTGCATTGCGCTGTTTCCCGGTCATTTCGCCGTCGGAGACGACCAGGCCCAGCAGAATCTTGATGTTGACCTCGTGATCCGAACAGTCGACCCCAGCAGAGTTGTCGATCGCATCGGTATTGATGCGGCCGCCGCGCTGCGCGAACTCGATACGCCCGAATTGCGTGAGACCGAGATTGCCGCCTTCCGCGACGACCTTGCAGTGCAGATCGGAGCCGTTGACACGGATCGCGTCGTTGGCGCGGTCGCCGACCTGCAGATGCGTTTCGCGGCTCGCCTTCACATAGGTGCCGATACCGCCGTTGTAGAGCAGATCGACAGGTGCCTGCAGAATCCCGCGCATCAATTCAGCGGGCGCGAGCGCCGGCGCGCTGATGCCAAGCACCGACTGCACGGCTGGAGACAATGGAATCGTCTTGGCGGTGCGCGGAAACACGCCGCCGCCCGCCGAGATCAGCGACGGGTCGTAGTCGGCCCAACTCGACCGGTCAAGCCCGAAAAGTCGTCCGCGCTCGGCAAGGCTTACCGCCGGGTCGGGATTCGGATCGAGAAAGATATGCCGATGATCGAACGCGGCTACCAGCTTGATATGCGGCGAGAGCAGCATGCCGTTGCCGAATACATCGCCCGACATATCGCCGACGCCCACGACCGTGAAGTCGGTCGCTTGCGTATCGACGCCCATTTCGCGGAAGTGCCGTTTGACCGACTCCCAAGCGCCGCGCGCCGTGATCGCCATTTTTTTGTGGTCATAACCGACCGAACCGCCCGACGCAAAGGCGTCGTCGAGCCAGAAGCCATATTCCTGGGAGATCGCGTTCGCGTAGTCGGAGAAGGTGGCGGTGCCCTTGTCGGCGGCGACCACCAGATAGGGGTCATCGGGGTCATGCCGCACCACATCGGGCGGCGGCACCACCGTCGTACCCGCGAGGTTGTCAGTCAAATCGAGCAAGCCGCGCAGGAACGTCTGATAGCAGGCGATACCTTCACGCATCCACGCGTCGCGCTCGGTTTGCGGCGGCGGATTCTTTACGACGAAACCGCCTTTGGAGCCAACCGGCACGATCACCACATTCTTGACCATCTGCGCCTTCATCAACCCGAGGACTTCCGTGCGGAAGTCCTCACGCCGATCCGACCAGCGCAGACCGCCGCGCGCAACACGGCCGCCGCGCAAATGCACGCCTTCCACACGCGGCGAGTACACCCAGATTTCAAACATCGGTTTCGGTTCGGGCAAACCGGGCACGTGGGCGGGATTGAATTTGAACGACAGATACGGTTTCGGATGGCCGTCGGCGTCGAAGCGATAGTAATTCGTGCGCTGCGTCGCCTTGATGACCCCGAGGAATTGCCGGAGTATCCGGTCCTCGTCGAGATTCGGCACCTGATCGAGCGCGCTGTCGATCGTCTTCAGCAAGCTATCGACGCGAGCCTCGCGCGTGTCTCCGAGCACCGGATCGAAACGTGCAATGAACAACTCGACCAGCATGCGGGCGATCGCCGGATTGCCGGTGACCGCGCGTTCGATATAAGCATCGCTGAACGTCGAACCCACCTGCCTCAGGTACTTGGCGTAGGCACGCAGAATCGTCACCTCGCGCGCACTCAGTTGTGCGCGCAACACCAGCCGGTTGAAATCGTCGCTTTCGATGCCACCGGTCCACACCTGTTCGAACGCGTCTTCGAAAAGATCCTTCACCCGTTCGATATCGAACTCCGCATCGTCCGCGAGTTCAAGGCCGAAATCGTGAATCCAGGCAGGCGTGGCGTCGAGTGCTTCGATCAGATAAGGCCGCTCTTCATCGACACGCACGCCGAGATGTTCGAGCATCGGCAAGCTGCGCGACAACGCAATAGGCAAGCCCGCACGATAAACCTTGAAACGGAACGCGCGTGGCCCCGATTCGATCGGGCGGTACAGGTTCATGGCGAGCCGCTCGCTGCCCTGCACGCGTTCGATCAACTCGATATCACGCACCGCGGTACGGGCCGGATAATCGTCGCGATAGCCGGGGGGAAACGAATCCGCATAGTGTTGCAGGAGACGGTTGCCCTGCTCTTCGCCGAATGCATCGAGCAATGCGTCGGCGAGATCGTCCTGCCAGCGGCGCGTGACATGCACGAGCCGCGCTTCGAGCTCACGCGTGTCGACAGTCGGCATGCCGCCGGGCTTCGCATGCACGACGAAGTGAATGCGCGCGAGTGTCGACTCCGACAACAACGGCGTGAATTCGACACTTGCGCCGTTGAATGCATCGGTCAGCAGATTGGCAATGCGCTGCCGCAGATCGGTGTTGTACTTGTCGCGCGGCACGAACACGAGACACGACACGAAGCGATCGAAACGGTCGCGCCGGACGAACATACGCGTGCGCTGATGCTCCTGCAAACGCAGCACACCCAGCGCGATATCGTAGAGCTGGTCTTCGTCGGCCTGAAACAGTTCGTCACGTGGATAGGTTTCGAGCACCGTCACCAGTGACTTGGCCAGGTGGCCCTTGGGCAGGAAACCGGCCCGTCGTACGATGTTCGCGCATTTGCGCCGCACGATCGGGATTTCCGAGGCCGACACCAGGTAGGCGGTGGACGTATACAGGCCGATAAAGCGCCGCTCGCCGGTCACTTTGCCGTCCGCACCGGTCAGCTTGATGCCGACGTAATCCAGATAGCCCGGCCGATGCACCGTCGCGCGCGAGTTGGCCTTGGTCAGGAAAATGGGCGACGAGCCGGAGATGATATCGGCGGCCGCCGGTGGCAATGGCGTGACTTCGGCAGCGCCCGCGGGACGCAACTCATCGCGCAGAATGCCGAGGCCGGAGGCGGGTATCGCACGCAGGCCAAAGCCGATATCGTGCTGCACCAATTCATAGTCGCGCTGGCCGAGAAACGTGAAATGATCGGCCACCATCCATTCGAGGAACGCGCGGGCCTCGACACCTTCGGGCCCTGCCTCGCCGGCCTTCATGCCTTTGACGGTGACACGCGCGAGTTCGACGATCTTCGGCCAGTCTTCCACTGCAGCGCGCACGTCGCGCAGCACCTTGGCGATCTCGTCACGCAATGCGTCGAGTTTCGCTGCGTCGCCGCAACGGTCGACCTCGAAGTGAATGAATGAGGCAAGCTGCGAGCGCGTATCGGCGGCATCTTCAGCGCCCTGACCCACGCGCACAATGCTGCCGTCCGGTCCGCGCCAGATGCGAAACACCGGATGCACGACTGAATGCAGCGCGAGCCCGAGGCGGTTGACCGCCATCGATACCGAATCGACCAGAAACGGCATGTCGTCGTTGACGATTTCGATCACCGTGTGATCGGAATGCCAACCATGCTGTTCGAGTATCGGGTTGTAGACGCGCAGCCGTTCGCTGCCTGGCACGAAGCGCTGCGCGGTTTGCCAGTGGGCAAGCGCTGCGCCGTAAAGATCGGCGATGGAGCGGCTTTGAAGGTCGTCGGCGTCGACGAAATCGTAGTAGTGCCGCAGGAAAGGCTCGACGACTTTGAAGGTTGGCTCCGGCAATCGCCCACGCGCAAATTCAAAGACATCGTTCAGCAGGTGCGTGACGGCTTCTTCATTCTTTGCTTGCATGATCAACTCCCCCGGCGGGCGGCAATAGCGAGTATCGCTTGATTCGCATGCATCGTCTGAACCAGGATTATGCGCCTGCCACCCGGAAATCGATGCGCGAGCTCACTTAGGTTATACCCGCTGCCGGCGACCGTGCCGCCTCTGTTTAAAGCGCGGCCTTCAATTCGCCAGCCTCCTGCTTCAGCCATACCTGAACCTGTTCGCTGGTCCAGGCCGGGTCGTCGTGCGGCAGGTCATGACCGGCCCATTGATGCTCGCGATGCGTTGCGCCCCACGCGGCCGCGAGCTTGACCGAACACACCGGATTGACCAGCTTATCGGCGCGTGAAGAGAGAATCAGCAACGGGCAATGCGGTTTCGCCGCTGCCGCACTAAAGCGCGCGGCAGCCCAAAGCTGCCGTAACGCATTGCCGCGGCTCACCGGCGCGCTGCGGCGAATTTCGCTCCATGCATCGAGATCGGCGCCCAGCGTTTCGGCGTTGTTGCACGTCAGCCGATGAATGCCGCTTTCCGCGCGCGGCGCATCGCGCCAGTGTGCTGCGACGCCCAGCAGGCCCGGCCATGCCGACGGACGCAAGCGCTCGTGCATGCGGCTGAACGGCCGCATGCTGGTATTGATCAACACGAGCCGCTCGATCTCGCCGGGATGCCGTTGCGCCCAGTCGGTCGCCACCATGCCGCCGAGCGACATCGCCAGCACGCGATAAGGACCTGCCGCACCCGTTTGCAATGCAGCAATCCGCACGAAGCCCACCATATCCTCGACCGCGGCCGGTGCGCGCAAGTTAGCGAACTCGCCGTTGCCGGGCAGATCGAGCAGCAACAGGCGATCCGTGCCGGTCGCCTCGCGCAGCACGCCGGGCAAACGACCCCAGTGGCGTGTTTCGCGCGTCAGTCCACGCAAAAGAATCCATGTGCTCATGGCGCTTCCGGCCTGGTCCAATGGTCGATCGCGTTTTGCAGCAGTTCTTCGCGACGATTGCCTTGCGGTAGCCAGCGTTGCGACGAGAACGCTGCGCGCGCGAGAAAATCGAGCAGATTCGCATGACGCCGCAGCACGCGTGCGGTGCGATGCGCCTTGACCGGATTGAACATGCCCTGGCGCGAAAACAGTTGGCGCGGATTCTTCTTGATCCACAGCCACGAACCGAGTTCGAGCGTCATCGGCAGGAAGACGTTGGGTGGCGGCGTACGGTCGTACGCGAAGTCCCACAGATCGCCATGCAACAGATACTGGTGGCTTTGCGGTTCGAACGCGTAGCCATGATGCGGATGCGCGCGCTCGAACATGGTTTTCAGCACGTACATTTCCGGCAGATGCGGCATCAGTTTGCGGGTGCGCGCGTAGGGAAACCAGATGCTGTCGCGCCAGCCGTAGCCCGAGTGGCAGTCGAGCGCGATGCTCAGGGGCCGCACGGCCATGTCGGTTTCGACCACTCGCAGGAGTGCCGAGGCCTCGGGCTCCATCGGCTCGCCTTGCCGGCCGCGATACCACGGCAACCACGCGCCCACCCGCTGACCGCCGGCGAGCAGCGGCACCCGTTCGTCGGCATTCTGCGGCGCATTGCGCATCAGATCGACCCCATTGGGATTGGCCCGCGTGGCAGCCCACATGCCGCCCGGATTGACGATCGGCATAAAGATCAGACGAATCGATTGCAACTGCCGCACCAGCAGTTCGTCCCATTCCAGCCGGGCGAGCAGCGCGCGCATGTAGTCGAGCACGAGTTGCGAGCCGATCCGTTCGAGTCCGTGAATGCCGCCAAAAAAACCGATTGCCGGCGCGAGCGGATCGGTTGAACCGATACTCGCGGTGTGCACCGCGAATTGCCGGCCCCGCACCGTCGTCTCGCAGACGGTGCGGATCTCGAAGCTGGCGCTGCCCTGGTCGAGGATCGTCTTGAGATCTTCGTACTCCGCAAAACTGTCGGGCAGAAAGCTCAAAGGCTGCATGACGACGTCGAAAGGAACTGCAAGGTTATTGGGGACGGCACACTGAATGACGCAATATAGCCTGGCTGCGGGTGATCATGCGCAGCCCGCCCCGTCCAATGCAAATCATGTCATACGGGTGTCATTTTCCATTCGAACGAATGACTTCTGTCTGCCTTCCCGGCGACTCAAAAAAGACACATATAGATATAGTCGTCTAGACGTTGCGATGCCTTCACTCAACCGTCACAGACGCTTCCTAGAATGAGCCCCACACATGCCGGCAATGGCCGGATGCATGAAGGGGTACTCATGGAAGCAATTCGGGAAGCAATTCGTATCGAACGGTTGAGCAAGACGTTCAGCAACGGCCGCAAGGCGCTGGACGAAATCGATCTGCGTGTCGAGCCGGGCGAAATGGTTGCGTTGATTGGCGCCTCGGGCTCGGGCAAGTCGACACTGCTGCGGCATATCGCGGGCTTCACGGCCTCGGATGCGCAACCGTCGCAGATCGCGATTCTCGGCCGGCCAATCCAGCAGAACGGCCGCATTGTGCGCGAAGTGCGCAGCATTCGCCGCGATATCGGCTTCGTGTTCCAGCAATTCAATCTGGTGAACCGGCTTTCCGTCGAGAGCAACGTGCTGATCGGCGCGCTCGCGCGGCTGCCTTTGTGGCGCCGTTTGAGCGGGCGCTTTCCGGCCGCGGAGCGGGCGTTGTCGATGGCCGCGCTCAACGAAGTCGGCATCGGCGACCATGCACGCGAACGCGCCGCCAACCTCTCCGGCGGCCAGCAGCAACGCGCGGCATTGGCGCGCGCTCTGGTGCAACGCGCGCGCATCGTGCTCGCCGACGAACCCATCGCCTCGCTCGACCCCGAATCGTCGCGCCGTGTGATGGAAATGCTGCGCACCCTTAACGTCGAGCATCAACTGACGGTGCTGGTGTCGCTGCATCAGGTCGACATCGCCATGCAGTATTGCCCGCGCACCGTTGCACTGCGTCGCGGCAAGGTGGTCTACGACGGCCCCTCGGCCGCGCTGAGCCCTGCCCTGCTCAAGAAACTCTACGGCGACGATGCCCGTGAACTGCTCGAAGAGACCGCCGCGGGCGCGGTCAATCATGCGGACAGCAACGCTAACGGGGCTGACACCAGCGCACCGGCGCAAGACACCGAATCCACCTCGACGCGTTATGCGTTCGCCCTCAATCCGGCGCACTCGAACTGAGCGCGCCCACTCATTCTGTTCACTCAACCGGACCTCAAAGCGATGAAATTCCTGCGTTCATTGATCACGCTGACCGTCGGCGCAGCCGCATTTGCCTGCGTCGCCACCGCACAAGCCGAGGACATCAATCTCGGCATCATCTCGACCGATTCGTCCTCCGTGCTGAAACAGCGCTGGGAGCCGCTGATCGACGACATGAACAAGCAAACCGGCCTGAACGTCAAAGCGTTCTTCGCGACCGACTACGCCGGCATCATCGAAGGCATGCGCTTTAACAAGGTACAGGTCGGCTATTTTGGCAATGCCTCGGCGATCGAAGCGGTGGATCGCTCGCAAGGCGAAGTGTTCGCGAAGGTCCTGTATCTGAATGGCGACGCCGGTTACAAGTCGGTGCTGATCACCAACGTGAACAGCCGCCTCAAGACGCTCGACGACGTGTTCAAGAACACGAAGGACGTCACGCTCGGTTTCGGCGATCCGAACTCCACCTCGGGCACGCTGATCCCCGGCTATTACCTGTTCGCCAAGCACAACACGCCGGTCAACACCTCGTTCAAGGCCGTGCTGCCGTCGAGCCACGAAGCGAATCTGCTGGCCGTGGTGAACAACAAGATCGACATCGCGACCAACAACACCGAGATGCTCGACACGCTGAAGAAGCAGCATCCGGACAAGTTTGCGCAAGTGCGCGTGTTGTGGACGTCGCCGCTGATTCCGTCGGACCCGCTGGTATGGCGCAAGGATCTGCCGCAAGCCACCAAGGACAAGATCCGCAACTTCTTCGTGAACTACGGCAAGACCGATCCGCATGAAAAAGCGGTGATGGCTGCTATCACGGGCTACGCCGGCTTCGCGGCATCGTCGGATGAGCAGTTGCTGCCGATTCGCCAGGTCGCGTTGTTCCAGCAGAAGCAGAAGATCGAGAGCGACACGCATCTTTCCGACGACGACCGCAAGACCCAACTGGCCGCACTCGACGCCAGGCTGAGCGCACTCAACACCGCCATAGCCAAGCAATGAACACCGTTGATCTGATCACGTCGCCCACGCGTGCGAGCGAAGCGCTCGCCGCGCAGGCGGCGCGCGGCGCCCCCGCTGCGGGCAAACGCAGTTGGCTGTCGCTCATCGGCTGGATCGCCGTGCTTGCCGTGCTGGGTGGCGCCTGGCACGGCGCCGATATGCGACCGCTCGACCTGCTCTCCGACTCGGGCAACATGGGGCAGTTCGCCAAGGACTTCTTCCCGCCGGACTTCACCGAATGGCGCAGCTATCTGCACGAGATGTACGTGACGCTGTCGGTGGCGGTGTGGGGCACAGCCCTCTCGCTGGTGTGCGCGGTGCCGTGTGGGCTGATGTCCGCGCACAACATGGCGCCGATGTGGGTCGTGCAGCCGATGCGCCGCATGATGGACGCGTGCCGCGCGATCAATGAAATGGTCTTCGCGATGCTGTTCATCGTCGCGGTGGGACTCGGTCCGTTCGCCGGCGTGCTGGCGTTGTGGGTGCACACCACCGGCGTGCTCGCCAAGCTCTTCGCCGAAGCGGTCGAGGCAATCGATCCGCGTCCGGCCGAAGGCGTTCGCGCCACCGGCGCGACCAGTCTCGACGAGATCATTTACGGCGTGCTGCCGCAAGTGCTGCCGTTGTGGATCTCGTACGCGCTATATCGCTTCGAATCGAACGTGCGCTCGGCGATGGTGGTCGGCATGGTCGGCGCGGGTGGGATCGGCGTGGTGCTGTACGAGGCGATCCGCTCGTTCAATTACGCGCAGACGGCCGCGGTGATGATCATGGTGATCGTGGTCGTGACGGTGATCGATCTGGCGTCCGCGTGGCTGCGCGAACGCGTGACGTGAGCGCTTCACGATTCCTGAAAGCCTGGGGGTGGCGAGACGTGCTTCGCCAACCCTCGTCCAGGCCGCTTCGATACTGTGTGCCAGTGTGTAAGTGCGCCGGCCTGCTAGCGCTGCGACGAGGTTGAGCAGCGGGTTCTCGTCGCCACAAATCACCGGTTTTCGCCACATAAAGCCCCTTCAGTTTAGTCGTCCACCCCTCCATTCCCGCGTTCTGCTGGAATAATCACGTGCTTGCAGCCGGCGCTCTGGCCTTCTTTCCCCTCTCCCTGGTTTCTGATGGACACCTTTGTCGTCTTGCTGGTGCTGCTCTCCGCGCTGCTTCACGCTACCTGGAACGCGTTTCTGCATCTATCCGAAGACCGCGTATGGCTGCTTGGCATGATGGCGATTCCCTATGTCGCAGTCAGCGCGGTCGGCGTGATCGTGCTGCCTTTGCCCGCACCGGCGGCGTGGCCTTATATCTTGGCGTCGGTAGTACTCGAATTCGGCTACCTGCTGGCACTGATCCGCGCTTATAAGAGCGGCGATTTCGGGCAAATCTATCCGATTGCGCGCGGTCTTTCGCCGATGCTCGTATTCGTCGGCGCGCTGGTATTCGCGCACGAATCGCTCAAGCCGTTGGCGGCCATCGGCGTGGCACTGGTGTCACTCGGCATCGTCTCACTCGCGTTCCGCCGCGGCATGCGTTTTTCCGGCGAAAGCGTGCCGTTCGCGCTGCTGACGGGCTTCTTCATCGCCACGTATTCGGTCGTCGACGGAATCGGCGCGCGCGTGGCGGGCAACGGTTTAAGCTACATCATGTGGGTCTATCTGATCTGGAATATCCCGCAGTTTCTGCTCGCCTGGCATTGGCGTGGCGGCGCGAAGGGGTTGTTCATCGGCCGCACGGTGGTGCTCAAGGGCATCGCGTCCGGTGTGCTCGCACTCACCGCCTATTGCCTGATCATCGAGGCCTACCGCTATCTGCCGATTGCGATGGTCTCTGCGCTGCGTGAACTCAGTTCGATCTTCGCGGTGCTGATCGGCTGGCTGTTCATGCAGGAGAAGCTGACCACGCGGCGGATCGTGGCCTGCGCACTGGTTACGCTGGGGGCTGTGTTGATTCGGATTTGAGGCGTTGAAGCACGCGCGCGACCATTTCGTTTATTGCGATTTCGAATATTTCGATTTACAATAGCGAATTCGAAAGGAACCACGCCATGAACACCTCGATCCATCCCACGCCGCTCCCGTCAGCGCAAGAGGCTGAGCTCGCCCGTGTCTCCGGTCGGAATCTGTCCGTCGTGCTTTCAAGCCGCGCCGAAACGCAACAGTTCGACTTCAAGGACAGCAAGGGCGAAACGCGCAGTGTCGAATTGCCGACGTCTGTTGTGCGTCTGATCGTCGACGTCCTCGCGGAAATCGGCCAGGGTAACGCTGTGTCGATCATCCCTATTCATGCCGAGTTGACCACGCAGGAAGCGGCCGACCTGCTTAACGTATCGCGCCCGTATTTCGTCCAGTTGCTGGAAAAGAAAGAAATCCCTTTCCGGAAGGTCAATACGCATCGGCGAGTGCGTTATGAAGACGTGATGGCGTATAAGGATCGAATCGATTCGGACCGGCGCAAGGCCTTGGACGAACTCGCAGCGTTGTCACAGGAAATGGGCCTGGAATAATCAATGTCGTCACATTTCACTGCGATCTACGACGCTTGCGTTCTGTACTCCCAACCATTACGAAATCTGTTGATGCGTCTCGCGCTAACCGACCTCTATCGTGCGCGCTGGACGCCGGCTATTCATGACAAGTGGACCCGCAATCTGATTGCAAACCGTCCTGATCTCGACCCCGTCAAGATCTATCGCGTCCGCGACCTGATGGACGCGCATGTGCGGGATGCCTTGGTCGACAATTATGAGCATCTGATGCCGGCCATCGATTTGCCAGACCCTGGTGATGCACATGTGGTCGCCGCCGCCGTGCATTGCGGCGCGGAACTCATTGTCACGTTCAACCTGAAGGATTTTCCAGTCGACGCTTTGAGCACATTCAATGTGGCCGCTCAGCATCCTGATGACTTCATCGCTGATCTCTTCGACCTGAACCAGGCCAAGGTTCTCGAAGCAATGGCTGAACACAGAAAGTCGTTGAAAAATCCGCCCAAGTCTGTCGAAGAATACCTCGACACTCTTGCTGGCCTGGGCCTCACGCAAACCGTTTCAATGGTCCGTCCCTACAGCGTCGCTATCTGAAAAGCGCCCTCACCTGCCCTCAAGCCCCGCTCACGCGAACTGCACAAGCGTCGCGTCAATCGCCTCAGCCAGCGTATTGAACGCCGGCGCGATCTCTTCGTCCGGCACACACGCATAGCCGATCAGCAGACCCGACGGCGCCAGCGACGGCTGCGCGTAATACCCCGACAACGGCCGTACGACGATATTGCGCTCCAGCGCAGCAGCAGCCACCGCGCGGTCGTTACTGCCTTCGGGCAGCTGCATCACCAGATGTAAACCAGCATCGCCGCCCACGGCCGGCAGCGCGTCGCCATAACGACGCGCTGCAGCATCCAGCAGGGTCTGGCGACGCTGCCCGTAGAGCGTGCGCATCTTGCGGATATGCGACGTGAAATGCCCTTCCGCGATGAACTCCGCGAGCATCGCCTGCTGCAACAACTGCCCTTCCCGATACAACTCCGCGCTCGCAGTCGCAAAGCTCTCGGCCAGCGCTTCCGGCACGACCAGGTAGCCGATCCGCAACCCAGGAAACAGCGTCTTGCCGAAGCTGCCCACGTAAATCACCTGCCCGGATCTATCCAGACCTTGCAACGATGCGAGCGGCCGGCTGCCGTAACGGTATTCGCTGTCGTAGTCGTCCTCGATGATCCAGCACTGATTCTGCCGCGCGTACTCGAGCAACATGCGGCGCCGCGCGAGGCTCATCACCATGCCCAGCGGATATTGATGCGACGGCGTGACGAGCATCAGCTTCGGCGGCTGCGCGAGATCGTCGGCGGAAGGATTGATGCCCTCTTCGTCGACGGCGATCGGCCGCGATTGCAGACCGGACACGTGCAGCACGCTGCGCACGCCCCAATAGCATGGGTCTTCGGTCCAGATCACATCGCCCGGATCGGATAGCAGGCGCACAGCCAGGTCGACCGACTGGTGGATCCCGGTCGTGACGATGATCTGCTCGGGCGTACAACGCACCGAGCGCGACGTGCGCAAATAGTCCGCCAACGCGTGCCGCAGCGAGGCCAGGCCGCCGCCCGGCGCGTAGGTCAGCAAGTCCGGGCGCGGCCTGCGCCAATACTTGTTGTGCAGACGGCTCCACACGCGCGCCGGAAACTTCGTGACATCCGGCACCCCGGGCATGAACGCGCCCCATTGCCGCTTCGAGACGCCCGCCCCCGAAATCAGCCTCGCGCCACGCGTCGACAACGCGCGGCTGCCCTGCAAAGGCAGCGGCAGAGGCAACGACTCGAGCGGCGCGGCCAGTGCCTCGGCGTCGGGCACGCCGACGATCTCGTCCGGCGCGCTTTCGGCGACGAACGTGCCGCGGCCGGTTGCCGAGTTCACATAGCCTTCGAGCACCAACTGCTCGTACACCTGCGTGACGGTATTGCGCCCGATGCCCAATTCCTGCGCTAATAGACGCGACGACGGCACCCTGCTGCCCGCCGGCAATTCGCGCGACAGGATCGCCTGCTGCAACAGCCGATGCAACTGACGATAGATCGGCTGGCCGTTGCCACGGTCAAGGCGCTGCGCCAGCCAGTCGGACAAAACGCTCGCGCGCATGATTGGCTCCTACATTTTTATTGAAATGGCTCTGAAGTTAAGAGCCAAATCTCATTATAGTCGCTGCATGTGCTGCGCTGCGCGTGCGGCGTCCGTTGGCGGCACCCCCGCAAACACCGAGGAGCGAAGGAGATAACCATGAAGAATGCTGACCTGAAGAGCCGCAAAGACGCCGCCACGCCGCGCGGCGTCGGAGTGATGTGCGATTTCTACGCCGAGCGTGCGGAGAATGCCGAGTTGTGGGACGTCGAAGGCCGCCGTTTCATCGATTTCGCCGCGGGCATTGCGGTGTGCAACACCGGCCACCGTCACCCGAAGATTCTGGCCGCGATCCGCGACCAGCTCGATCATTTCACGCACACCGCGTATCAGATCGTGCCGTACGCGTCGTACGTCGAACTGGCTGAGAAGATCAACGCGCGCGCGCCGGGCGACTACCCGAAGAAAACCGCTTTCTTCACGACGGGCGCCGAAGCCGTTGAAAACGCGATCAAGATTGCGCGTGCCGCGACCGGCCGTCCGGGCGTGATCGCGTTTACCGGCGGTTTCCATGGCCGCACGATGATGGGCATGGCGCTGACCGGCAAGGTTGCGCCGTACAAGATCGGCTTTGGTCCGTTCCCGGCGGACGTGTTCCACGCCCCGTTCCCGAATCCGCTGCATGGCGTGACGACGGCCGACTCACTGAAGGCGATCGAGTTTCTGTTCAAGGCCGACATCGATCCGAAGCGCGTCGCGGCGATTATTTTCGAACCGGTTCAGGGCGAAGGCGGCTTCTACCCGGCGCCGGCGGAGTTCGTGCGCGCACTGCGCAAGCTGTGCAATGAGCATGGCATTTTGCTGATTGCCGACGAAGTGCAGACGGGTTTTGCCCGTACCGGCAAGTTGTTTGCGATGCATCACTATGACGTGGTGCCTGATCTGATGACGATGGCCAAGAGCCTGGCGGGTGGGATGCCGTTGTCGGGCGTGGTCGGACGTGCTGATTTGATGGACGCTGCGGCGCCTGGCGGTCTGGGTGGCACGTATGCGGGTAACCCGCTGGCGGTTGCGTCCGCGCATGCTGTGCTCGATATCATCGATGAAGAGAAGCTCTGCGAGCGGGCTACCGTTCTGGGTGATCGCGTCAAGGCGAAGCTGATCGCGCTTCAGAGCGAAGTTCCGCAGATCGCCGATGTGCGTGGGCCGGGTGGCATGGTTGCTGTTGAGTTCTGCAAGGCGGGTGGCACGGAGCCGGATGCGGATTTCACCAAGCGGGTGCAGGCTCGGGCGCTTGAGCGCGGGTTGTTGCTGCTGGTTTGTGGTGTTTATTCGAACGTCGTTCGGTTCCTGTTCCCGCTCACTATTCAAGACTCCGTCTTTGATGAGGCTATGGGGATTCTTGAAACGGTGCTTAAGGAGAGTGTTGCTGTAGCTGTTTGATGGTTTTTTTTGCCTGCGCGGCGCGCGGGTGTGTGGATGCGTGCCGCGTTGGGCTTTGCTTTTTTTTTGCCTTTGCGGCGCTTGTTGTCTGTGTTCTTAGGGCTTTGGCCTTTCCTTGTTTTGTTAGTGGTCTATTAGTGTTGCCCCTGTGCGGGGCGG